>JAHJDO010000072.1 GCA_018812485.1 bacterium
GTAATTACAAATGATGCGCCTATCTTTCCCATGTACTCTTTAGTTTTTTTGTTCATTAAGATTCTACAGTCAATACAAGGATTTAGATTTCTTCCATAGCCATATTTAGGGCTTTTTAACATCTTAAGATATTCAGTGGAGATATTGAACATTTTTAGCTTTATTCCAAATCTATCCGTTACTTTCTTTGCCTCATGTCCGCAACCACTTTCTTTGCGATTACATTGACAGAAAGGAGTGAAGAAATTAACCGCCTCTACTTCAATACCCTGCTCAAGAATAATCTTTATGGCTAAAGTACTATCTAATCCTCCTGAAAGTAAGGCTATTGCTTTCATTTTCATGGTCGCTTTTTTTATATGCTATACATCAAAGGCTGCTGCTGTTTCTCCCTGTGGCGTTTGACTATGTCCTCTAATATGGTAGACGCTAAAACCTCTGTAATCTTCTCACTCATCTGTTCCCATATCTCCCGAGTCACACAGGAATCAACTCTATGGCAAACTTTAGGTGAGCTAACACATTCTGCAACTGCTAAATTTCCCTCCAAGGCTCCAACTATATCTTTAAAAGTTATATCAGAAGGGTTTCTAGCCAAAGTATATCCTCCATGTGCGCCACGGCTTGAACTTATAAGTCCAGCGGATTTAAGTATTGGAACAATATGTTCTAAATATCCTTCGGATATCTCCTGTCTTTTAGCAATATCCTTAAGCAAAACAGTTCCTTTCTCATAGTGAAGGGCAAGTTCTAACATCAGCCTTGCACCATAGCGCCCTTTAGTAGAAATCCGCATCATAAGTTATTCTCCAACTTAATTCACTCCCTACTAATCCTAGCATATTAGTAGGGATTATACCAAAATAAAAAAGCTTGTCAAGAATTTTTATTGCTATTTACTTTTAGAATTTCATTCATACTACCTGTTCTATATCCTTCTAAATCAACTGTTACATAATTATAACCTAATTCCTTGAATTTAGTTATAATTTTATCCATTGCCTCTTCTTTTAATAACCTGGATATTTCATTTTTGCAAACTTCTATTCGGGCAGTCTGATCATGGTGCCTTACTCTTACCTGGGTTATGCCAAATTTTCTTAAGAATGCCTCTGCTTTATCAACTTTGGCAAGATTTTCTTTGGTTATCTTCATTCCATAGGGAAAACGACTGGCAAGACAGGCAAAGGATGGTTTGCTCCATGTAGGTAATCCAAGCCTTTCTGATAAGCTGCGAATTTCATCCTTAGTAAGACCTGCCTCTTCAAGCGGGCTCCTTACACCCAATTCCATCGCTGCTTTCATTCCCGGACGGAAGTCTTTTGTGTCATCATAATTTGAACCATCTAAAACATAGTTTAATTTATATTCCTTGGCTAATGCAATTAATTTGGAAAATAATTCCTTTTTACACCAATAACATCTATCAGCAGAATTCTCTACAAATTTCTGATTTAAAAATTCATCGGTTTTAATAACCAAATGTTTCACTCTTAATCTTTTTGCGATAGTTTTTGCCTCTTTTATTTCACAGGCAGGATAAGTTAAAGAAGTTGCAGTGACAGCCACTACTTTATCATCATCTAATACATCTTTGGCTACTTTAAGCAGAAAAGTGCTATCCACGCCGCCTGAATAGGCTATTAAGACACTCTCCATCTTAGCTAAAATTTTCTTTAACTGCTGCATTTTTTTATTCATTATGGAAAATATATAAAAGATTATATCTTGTGTCGAGGCGAATAATAAGTTAATTATATTCCGTTTTGGCATATTACAAAATGGAATATAGTATAAAGGGTATAATTATGAAGAAAGCTTTATATTCAAAAGAACATAAATATTTAGTTGACCGATTAAAGCAAGCTCGGAAAGATGCTGGGATTGATCAAGGGCAGGTTGCTAATTTGTTAGATGTTTCTCAATCTTATATTTCTAAGGTAGAAGCAGGACAACGCCGTATTGACGTGATTCAATTGAAGGAGTTTGCAAAGATCTATAAAAAATCACTGAACTTTTTTATAAAGTAATATGGATTTAAAAGAGCTAAAACGAAAACTTCAACAAATAAAAAAAGAAGGATTCATCAAAACCCATCGCATTAGTGATACTGGAATTGGTAAAACGCTAGAAGATTTGCTTGATATACCAGAGAATAATATTCCTCTCCACGATATTGCAGGTGTTGCTGAATTAAAAGCGTACCGCAAAGAAGCAAAATCCATGTTGACTCTCTTTACACTTGAACCGTTACCCAAAGGCGGAGATAGAGATAGATTATTGCTTGATAATTTCGGCTATTCTCACAGAGATAATAAGCGTTCAAAAGAGTTGCACAGCACACTTTCATGCAAAAGATACAATAATCAGAAATTAAGGTTATCCGTTAGCAAAGATAAAATCAAAGTTAAAGGAAAAGGGAAACGATTAAATATCTATTGGGACATTGAATCGGTAAAAAAGAAATTTGAAGCTAAGTTACCGGCTCTTGTTTATGTTTTGGCTGATAAAAAAATCATAAATTCGTTTGAACATTTCCACTTCAATGAAGCTTATTTATTGAAGGGTTTTAGTTTTGAATTATTTAAGAAGATGGTCAAAAAAGATCAGATAGTAGTTGATTTTAGAATGTATTATAGACCTAATGGTACGGTAAGAAATCACGGAACAGGTTTTAGGGTTAAGATCAATAGCCTGTACGACTGCTTCAAAACCAAGATTAGATTGATTTAGCTCTTTCTCAGAACAACAATGCTTTCTTTTGTCATTGTTTCTTCCAGTTCCCCTGCAATATTTGTAGGGGAATTTTTCGCAGGCATTCTTTTGCCGGGAATATTTCTAACAAAGATATCTTCACAGGTAAAACCAATTTTTTCGCCTAACTCTGCGACGATGAAGTCAGTCGGTATACGTACCTGCTTTACTAATCGATTGCCGATAACTAGGCAAAAATATTTTTTCCTTTTCAATATCTCATAGGATTTCTTTAGGCATTCATTTAAACCTATATAAAAGCTTAATACATCCCTTGCTCTCTTTTTATCCATTTCTTGAATTCTTTCTAAAGATTCCCTTAAATGAGAAGATTCAAGAGAATGAAGTAGATTGCTAGTCGGTTTACCGCCCAATAATTTATTGTCAACGCCTGATGCAGTGTTGGGATCTTTAAAAATGTCAATCCACTGAGCAGATAATCTTGAGAATTGTCCATATGCCACGGTTGTTCTGCTGTCGCCATAGGGCGGGGATGTTATAATACAATCTATGGAATCGTTTTTTATTGTGCTGATTAGAGAAGTATCCTCATAGATGGGTTTAGTCCATGTATCTTTGTCAACTTCTTGATAGAACTTTCTCATCCCCTCAATATTTAATTCAGTTTTTTTCTTAAAAATGTCAAGCACATTAGGGCTGTGATTTTTCAGCTTATCAGCTTTTATTCGCACAAGTTTAAATTCGCCGTTCTTTGTATTTGAAGAAAGTCTGACTACTTCGCTAAAGGAAACTAAAAAAAAGTTTTCCATTTTTTCATTTTTTATATCGTTAATAGCCTTTTTTAATTTTGCCAATTTCAAAATAACTTTCTCTTTAAACCAAAAGTCCAGATTCATAAAATTTGGCAGTACAATTTCGTCATTTTTTATATGGTCAAATCTATTAAGTAAATTGAAATATTCCTTTGTAAGTACGGATGGATTTATTTCAGTTGTTTTTGCTTTTGCTAAGAAGACAGCAAATGGATTTAGATCAATTCCGTAAGCATTTCTACCTAGTAGTCTGCTCTCAACTAAAGCGGTTCCAGAGCCGCAAAAGATATCGCAGATAGTATCGCCTTTCCTGCTGTATGTCTCTATTAGGCGTCTTGCGACTTGAGGGATAAACATTGCCGGATAACTGTGCAAACCATGAGTATAAGATTTTGTTTTTTCGCCTCTATAATCCCATGAATAGTCAATGCGCCTTTTTAGCTTTACATCCTTATATTTATCTTTTTCTAAAAGAGGTTCTAGATTTCTAATTATCTTTACAACAATACCTCTAATTTCGACCTCTTGTCGATAAATTGGCAATAGCGTAAGATTTGCGGGTTGTAATCTGAATTGATTGTTTTCTCGGTAAAGTTTTTTTAATGTGGCTTCATTTTCATCAATTATCGCTACAACGGTTTGGCCATTGTCAGCAGTTTCTTGTTTTTTAATAACGACTATATCGCCATCAAAAATGCCCTCTTCAGTCATGCTATCACCAGTAACGCGCAAAGCATAATATTTACCTGCCCTGCTAATTTCATTTCGGGAAAGAGTAATTGTTTTGTCGTGCAGTTCAATTGCTTCAATTGGCTGACCGGCAGCAATAGTGCCGACTATGGGTATTTCGATAGATTGGGCATTCTTTTTAGGAATCAATGCTCTAGGCTGGTTATCTTCTTTGTGTAAGTAACCCATATTCTGAAGAGCTTGAACGTGATAATGAGCAGTTGAAACGGAAGAAAGGAGTAAGTGTTTCTTGATTTCCTCAAGAGAGGGAGCATAGTCATGCTTAGTGATATATTTTCCAATGTAATCCAGTACTTGCTTTTGCCGTTTTGTGAGCATTTTCGCCTCCGCAGAAACAATCCTTGACTTTCGATTTATTTTCGATTATAGTGCAAATTATTAAGGGAGTCAATAAAAAAGAGCTTTATGAGAAAGAGAAAATACAGAAAAGTATGTTTATTAAGTATTTTTTTAATTTTTTCTTTAATGTTTCCGTTTGTTTCATACGCAGAGTCTACCTATGGAGGTGAGTCTATGGAAGTAGAAAGTATGGCAGAACAACTGTTTTTTATCACAGTTAGAATAGAGACAGAATGTATTGACAAGGATGGTAAAATCGTGAATGACGTAGGTACTGGTTTTATTGTAAGTTATAAGTGGAGTGATAAAGAAGGACTATTCTTGGTAACTAATAAGCATGTTGTTAAAAATGCACAAAAAGCAAAATTTTTCTTTATACAAAGTGATGGTAAATGTCCAATTCTGGGGAAGGCCTACAATATTAAGCTGGATAATATTCAAAAAATGTGGTACGGACACCCCAATGATAAGATAGACGTTACTGTCATGCCTCTAGCAGTAATTATTTCTGAAACACAGAAAAGAAATTGGAAAATATTTTTTAGAACTGTTTCCAAAGATTTACTCCCTACTTCAGAACAGGAGAACGACCTCGATGCCATAGAAGAAGTTGTTTTTGTGGGTTATCCGAGTGGCATTTATGACTCTGTTAATTTCCTGCCTGTTATCCGAAGAGGGATGACGGCGACTCCTGTAAAAATAAATTATTCTGGGTTACCTCAATTCTTGATAGATGCAGCTGTATTTCCTGGATCCAGTGGAAGCCCTGTATTTATATTTAACAAGGGAAGTTATTCTCCTAGAAAAGGAGGATTAGTCGTTGGGTCACGGCTAATCTTTTTAGGACTGATTTCAGAGACTTATTTAAGGAAAGAAGAAGGGAAATGGGACTTTGTAGATATTCCTACAAGGTTAACTCCAGTAGTTAAAACGCAACAAATGGTAGATTTGGGTATTGTTATAAAAGCAGCTACAGTATTTGAGACAATAGAGGCATTTTTGAAGTCAAAAGGCGAGATGAAACAATAGGGATAATTCTGGGACACAACGCTTAATTATTTTTTAAAAATTTAACAGACTTACTGAAATAAAAATTTATATATCTCCATGTTTCCTAAATACCTAAAAACCTATAAATCCGGTCTTCTGAAAGAGAAAGTCAAGAGAGCTCATGAAATTCTTTCCTCATGCACTCTTTGTCCTCGTAATTGCAGTGTCAACAGGCTAAAAGATAAAAAGGGATTTTGCAGGTCTGGTAAAGATTTGATTGTCTCAAGAGCCGTGGCGCATTTTGGGGAAGAGCCGCCGATATCAGGAACAAGTGGTTCCGGAACAATATTTTTTTCGAATTGCAATCTTAAATGTATCTTCTGTCAGAATTATCAAATCAGCCAGCTTGGTATGGGGAATAAAGTAACAACAGAAGAACTTGCGGATATGATGCTCTCTCTTCAAAAAAGTGGTTCTCATAATATAAACTTGGTTTCTCCCACTCACTTCCTGCCGCAAATACTCGAGGGATTATATATGGCGATAGGGAAGGGATTGAAAATCCCGATTGTTTATAATACGGGAGGTTATGACTCTCTGGAAATCATTAAACTCCTTGACGGTATAGTTAATATATACTTACCCGATATGAAGTATTCAGATAATCTAACAGCAGAGAAACTCTCTTCAGCACCTGATTACCCACAGCACAACCGGGCTGCTATTGTGGAAATGTTTTGCCAGGTTGGAAACCTTAAACTTGATAACAGTAAAGTAGCAGTAAGCGGTCTTTTAATAAGACATCTTATTCTGCCGGATGACCTTGCTGGTAGTTACAATACGCTGTCTTTTTTAGCAAATAAAATTTCTAGGGATGTATGGATTGGACTGATGAGTCAATATCATCCCTCGTACAGGGCAAATAAAGACAAAAGAGTAAATCAAAGAATTACAGGCAAAGAATATAAGAAAGTCATTAATTGGGCAGAAGGACTAGGATTTAAGAACTGCCTGATTCAGGGAATAGATAGTTCAGACCTGTTCCTGCCTGATTTTGAAAAAGACCAGCCGTTTTAATGTTCAAAGAATTCTATTTAGATCCTCTAACAAACTTTTGGCATCTATGCCATACATTTTACAAACTTCGCCTATCTTTAACTTTTCCATTTCCATCTTTGCCATAGGGCAGTGTAAACACGGCAACTGATATTTGGAAAGCATTTTTTCAGCACCATCAATCTTTAGTATATCAGCTAATGTTGTATTTTTATTTACTTCCATTTTTTGCTCCTCTGATAAATTGTCAATTAACTATTTTGTTCTCGTGATTCCTTTCTTTTCAAGAACAAAGGCAAGGGGTAAATAACCTTGCCTTTATATCTTTCTACTTATTATTACGAACAACAGGAGCAGGAATCATCTTTTTTAACCATCGGCTTTCCACAGCATTCTGGAACAGGCTGGCATTCTTCAACTTCTACTATTTTGTCGCAGCAATTGTCAGCGCATTTGTACTTTATCTTTTTCCTAGGCTTTGAACCGCAGCATCCCATCTGACTCACCTCCTTTTAAACTCTTTACAAGCTTAATAATATCACACTTTGACCGCTCTTTCAAACAAATGCCTAGTCTTTAAACACACCCTTACAAGCATAAGCATAACCGGTACTTCAATCAAAACACCTACTACTGTTGCCAATGACGCTCCAGAAGATAAACCGAAAAGCATTGCTGAAGTGGCAATAGCTACTTCAAAATGATTGCTTGCTCCTATAAGAGCAGAAGGCGCCGCATCTTTATAAGATAATTTTAACCATTTTGCTATTGCATAGGTTAAAGCAAAGATTAGACATGTCTGAATAAAGAGAGGTATAGCTATCAAGAATATCAGTTGTGGCTGCTTAATAATAAGTTCGCCCTTAAACGAGAATAAAAGGATAAGTGTAACAAGTAATGCCCCTATAGAGACAGGGGTTAGATAACGCAGGAATTTCTCCTCAAACCATTTAAACCCTTTCTTATTAATAATCCATTTTCTTGAATGATAACCAAGGAAAAGTGGTAATCCTACATAAGTTACAACTGATAATACAATTGTCTGCCATGGAATAGGCATCTTATTAACTCCTAACAACCAACTCCCTAAAGGCGCGTAAAGGAATAGCATGGTCAAAGAGTTTATTGCTACCATAACAAGTGTGTGACCATCATTGCCTTTTGACAAGTGTCCCCATATAAGAACCATTGCCGTGCAAGGAGCTATGCCCAAGAGAATACATCCCGCAATATAAGATCTGTACAATTCGACCTGTGAACCATCTTTAATGATCTCTATCCCTGGCAACCACCCTTTAAAAAATACTCCTAGGAATAATGTTGCAATGGCAAGCATAGTGAAAGGCTTAATACACCAATTAATAAATAGAGTAAGAAAAACCGGCTTTGGAGTTTTTCCCGCTTTAATGACCTCAGCAAAATCAATCTTAACCATAATCGGATACATCATAAAGAATAGACATATTGCGATAGGAATTGATACCTGGTAAATGGATATCTCATCTAATGTAATAGCGACATCCGGAAACATTTTCCCAAGCAGTATGCCTAAGCCAATACAGCCTATAACCCATACCGTTAGATATTTTTCAAAAATGTTAAGCCCTTTTTTATCTTTTGTCGCCACTTCAACATTTTGTGTCATAATTGGATCTCCATTAATAAAATGATCCTGTATTAGGTTTTTGTTATGGTTATATTAACACTGATAATATAGTCGCTAAGTTTTGCACCCTGTGGCAAAGATTCTTTGACTTGTCTGTAAAGTGGATCGTTACAATCCGCCATCACATCGATACTGTATGCCTTCTCCTCTATTTGAATATCAGTCAAACCAGCCTGTTTTGCCATTTTTATAGTTTCATCGATAAGAACCGCACCAGCGACACAGCTTACCAGTGCAGCAGCAGAATCAAGTACTTCCTTTGGCAAAGGTTTTTTTAAGGCAAGGTCAGAAATGCATGCTCTGCCGCCCAATTTTAATACGCGTGCAATTTCATTCCAGACCTGTTGCTTGTCCGGCGAAAGATTAATAACACAGTTTGAGATTACTACATCGATGCTTGAATCTGCTACGGGAAGATGTTCTATTTCACCAAGCCTGAATTCGACGTTGGAAAGCTCTGTCTTTTCCGTGAATTTTGAAAGGCCCGCTCTTGCCTTGCCGAGCATTTCCGAGGTCATATCGACGCCGATCGCTCTACCTCGCTGTCCCACTTTACGGGCGGCGATGAAGACGTCGAATCCGCCGCCGCTGCCTAAGTCCAGAACAACCTGTCCCGGCTTGAGATTGGCGATAGCGGTCGGATTGCCGCAGGATAGACCCATATTGGCGCCATCGGGCAATATTTCCAGCTCTTCGTTTGTATAACCGATGGCTCCGGCGAGTTTGTCGGGCGATGAAGAACCGCAGCAGCAGCCCGATTTGCCTTTGGCTATATCTGTGTATCCTTTCCGAACTGTTTCTCTGATTTTTTCGTTTGATTCAGCAGTCATATAACACCTCAAAATTCCTTTGATATATCTTCAAGCATTACAATATCCTTCCTTTACGACCTGGGACCAGTGGCTGGGGATTAAGGACCACAGCCTGAGGATGAGGGTCCACACCCCAATGGCCCGCAACCTCCTGCGCGGGAGGACGCGACATAAGCCTGCAAAATTTTCTCTTCTGTTATTCCTCCAGACACAGTTCCCATACCGCGACCTTTGCTCATTATCAAAATACCCGGCAAAGGCAATTGAGCGGCAATATTGGCGTATTCGGGAGAACTGGACTGTAAAGTGTATAAGCCGAGGTTTGTGCCGGTGGCTTTAATTTTTTGCTCAGCAGAGGCTATGGCATCCGTGATTTCCTTGCTGAGGGTGTCGTTTCCCTTGACGGGGACAAAGACAAATACAGTATCCTGATTAATGGCAAGTGTATTCAGTGCGGCCAGTGAATCCAGAAATTCGCCCACGATAGGTTCCTGTTTGTCGATAGTCGAGACTTCGGGTTTCTGTTCATTTACTTCTTTTGCAACAGGAGCAGCAAATGTGGTAGCCGTATTAACCGGGGCAATCTGTTTTGCGGTTTTTGCTTTGTAAACAAAAATGCCGCCTATCGCTAACAGCACAATAAGGCAGACTACGGCTTTTACCTTTGTATTTCTCGACGGTTTACCGCAATCACATCCCGGACCGCAATTTTCAGATTTCATCTTTTTCATAATTCCTCCCTTTTTCCATTATTGACTCCTTTCGTCGTCGTTATCCTTACAGTTATTGGTTTTTGCCCAAAAACTCAGGTAAATTTTCTACATCTTTTCATATTTAATCCTTTGCAAGCTTGATGTTTATGTCTTTCGGTAAAGCCAGGCCGGCAGCAACCTGCATCGCCTTGAATAACCCGACTGGAACAGCACAGCCTGCGCAGCAGCCTGTCAGCGTTTCCCGAACAGTTGTCATAATCATAGCTGGGCCATTAGGATTGATTTCCTGATAAGCATCAATAGGTCCTTTTTTTTCAATGGCTTGAGCCAACCGGGCAATTTTGTCACAGTTTGTATCAATGTCGAATGTTACATTCTGACTATCTTCGCTATTAACACATGCCGTTGTCCTGAATCCACAGATGCCAGCTTCAATCTCAACAGTTGCCTTCATATTTCTTTAACTCCTATAGCATTCACAAAGCTCATCTTTTGCATTCGCGTCAGTCTCAAATTTTGCACCCAACCCTTTGAAAAACTCTCTAAATCAGTTTATGTAGCCGTATAAATCAGCCAGGTTCCGCCTAATAGAACAAGAACTCCGCAAATCTTTTTTAAAATAAGCGTACCTTTGGATTTCTCATTCCAGTTCAAATAATGCTGGACAACTTCTGTAAAAGTTCCTGCGAAAACAATCACTGAACAATGACCAATGCCATAAACAAATAGAAGTGTTACCCCGTAGAGAAACTGTGTAGATGCTATCTTAAATGCAATGCCAAGCATAGGTGCCATATAGGCAAAAGTGCATGGCCCGAGGGCAATGCCAAAAGCGAGCCCCAGTATAAACCCAGCTAATAGACCTTTCCTCTTAAACGCAGGCTGACTTGATTTTCCGAGAAAAGGAAGAGGAATAATTCCTAAAAGATGAAGACCTATGATAAAGAATATTACGGCTACAATATAGTTTCCATAAGGCCCTATATCACCCAGCATTCGTCCAAAAAGTCCGGTAATTAATCCTATTGCAGCAATAGTTATTAAGATTCCCGAAGAAAAAAGCGATGCTATAAGAAATGCTCTTTTTGTGGATATCCTTCCCTGTTCATCAATAAAACCTACAATTAAAGGAATGCTCGCCAGGTGGCATGGACTCAATAAGATACTTAATACTCCCCAGACAAAAGAAGCGGTTAAGGCAATAATCGGGCCTGATTGAAGAGAATTAGATAACCACTCAAACATGGCTCTTATCATTATTCAACTCCCTGCTTCTTTAGTATCTTAACTATTTCTTCTTTAGAGAAGAAGCCCATATGCCGGAAAAATTCTTTTCCGTCTTTGTCGAGAAAAACCTGTGTGGGAATCGCCCTGATACCATACTTCTGTCCGTAAGGCCTTCCTTCAGAAGTCCAGACATCGTAAAAGATTACTTTTACATCAGGATATTCCTCTTCAATTTCCTTCATTATCGGCTGCATCATCTTGCAGGGAATACAGTTAACAGAACCAAGTTCTATAAAAGTAACCTTAGTAGTTTTGCTTTCCTGCGCAGGAATCTCTGTCTCTGTTTTGGAATTTAACTGTTCTTCCTGATGAGTTTGCTTTTCCCCATTACAACAACTGCTACAGCCTAGAACAGAAAAAAGCAAAGTAGACACTACTATAAAACAGATATTTCTTACCAGCTTATGATACATTTTGCCTCTCCTTTAACCAGTTTTTGATTTCTTCTAGGCCTGGTACTTTACCCGCGCTTTTAACTTCTTCGTCAATGACCAAAGCAGGAGTTAACATTACTCCACGATTCATAATTTCTTTAATCTCTGTTACCTTGGTTATCTCCGCTTCAATTCCAGATTCTTTCACTGCCTGCCCGGCAAGCTCAGCCAGTTTCTTACACTTCGGACAACCTGTTCCCAAGATTTCAATCTTCATTTCTAATCACCTCCTTGATTTCAGCTTACAATGTATCCAAATAAAATGCCGCTTATTGTAGCCATAATGACTACTAAACTTACGTATACGACTGTTTTTTTTGTTCCAATAACCCCTCTAATAACCAGCATATTAGGCAAACTCAATGCCGGACCTGCTAACAACAAGGCTAAAGCAGGTCCTTTCCCCATGCCCGCTCCAATAAGGCCTTGTAAAATTGGAACTTCAGTTAATGTTGCAAAGTACATAAACGCCCCTACTATAGAGGCAAAGAAATTGGCCAAAATTGAATTGCCGCCAACGGCTTTTGAAATAATCCATGAAGGGATTAATCCCTCATGATCAGGTCTGCCTAAAAGAAGACCTGCTACGATTACACCCGCTAAAAGCAAAGGCATAATCTGTTTTGCAAATCCCCATGACATAATAGTCCATTCCTTTAGCTCTTTCCGCTTGAACCACCTTATGAGCATTATTAACAGTGATAATAAGAAAACCGCAGTTATTATCCATTTCACACTAAAAATAGATGCCCACAAGCCAGTATTTTCTGCTTGAACTTTACTCCAATTAGCGAATACAAGCACACCTACCATAGACGCGAAGTAGAAAGCGTTTTTCCAGAGAGGTCGGGCTTCTTTTTCTTCTCCGGACTGAAAAGCGCCATTGGCATGTCTTGCTCTTTCCTCCTTAAGGAATATAAGGTGCATCAGAAAGCCAACGACTATGCTGAAAACTATTGCTCCGATAGCTCTTGCCAATCCTAACTGCCAGCCCAAGATACGAGCTGTCATAATAATCGCTAATACGTTAATGGCGGGGCCTGAATAGAGAAATGTTGTGGCAGGACCTAACCCGGCGCCTCTTTTATAAATCCCGGAAAACAGAGGCAATACAGTGCAAGAACACACAGCAAGAATTGTCCCGGAAACAGAAGCAACGCTATAAGCTAAAAATTTATTTGCCTTTGCCCCGAAATATTTGATCACAGAAGATTGACTCACAAAGGCGGAAATCGCTCCGGCAATAAAAAACGCAGGCACAAGACAAAGCAAAACATGTTCACGCGCATACCATCTGGCCAAAGCCAGTGCTTCAAATACAGGATTTCTAAACGGCAGCATCTCAACAGGAAGATAAAAACACCCAAAAAATACCGCAGTCATCAATAAAAGTTTTTTGCTCTCTTTCATTCTTTTCTCTTTTCTAAAATCTCGCAGCACCCGCCTTGAATCTTTATTGCTTTTATATTTACTAGCGCATCACCAATCTTTCGGTGGGCGGAAGACATAATTCTCGAAAAAGTCGGTCTTGAAATATTCATTCTCTTTGCCGCCTCTTCTTGTTTCAGTTCTTCTAAATCAGCAAGTCTTACTGCCTCAAATTCATCAAGGGTCAAATATACACCGGTCAATTTACTTAAAGGCTTACACTGCGGCCTGAAACATCTCTCTCCCGGTTCACACTTAACCCATCTTATCTTCTTCGGTCTCATCAAATTTCCCCATTATTGTGAACATATGTTCACAATAAACAATTGGAAATTCTATGTCAAGTAAAATCCTTCGCTTGTCAGATAAAATTTAAAAGTGCACAGTTTTTAAGCGATTTAAGTTTTAAAAGTGCACACCTAAAAAGCCCCCAAGAATGGGGGTTTGGGGGCATACGTGTTAAGTTAAGCTAATAAGTTTTCTCGCCGATGTGGTTGAC
>JAHJDO010000073.1 GCA_018812485.1 bacterium
ATTCCTGTGCCCGAGATACTGCTGAATACTTCTTGTATCCACTCCTTCATTGGCTAGTTTGTATCCGGTCGAATGACGAAGCATATGGGGATGCACTGAAATTTTAAGTTTCGCATTTTCTCCCGCCCTTGCAAGAAGTTTTCTGAAGGTTGAGGTGGTTATAGGACATTTTCTTTCTGTAATGAAAACATACGGACTGTCTACTGCATCCCGTTTCAGTTTTCTCAGGGCTCTTATCTCCGGTCCGAACAGCGGATGAGCACAGCTCAGGCCATTTTTTTTCCTGTTCACATGGATCAGGCCGGTATCAAGATCAATCTGAGTCCATCTCAATGCTACAAGCTCGGAAACTCTTAGACCATGACGGTAGGCGACCAGAATCATCGTGGTGTCACGGTGCTTGTGTCGTCCGCTTTTTCTGGCACCGGCAATAACCCGGTCAATTTCATCGGGTGTCAAAAATTCCCTAGATCTTCTGTCAGTGTTTTTTGTTTTAATCGGAGGATTTGTTTTCATTTATCACCTACTGGGGGTAGTGGGGGATTGCTGCATTTTGCGAATGTATAGATTTTTCATTAACACATCTAAATCGCTTTCCAGAGGAGAGTTTCCTCCTCTAGTGAAAGGGTTGATATTTTTACCTTCTAATTACCCTCAGCTAATTAACCTCCAAATTTTCCCTAATTTTTCTCTTGTTGACGTAAGTGTTAAGGGAAATATGGTTATTGTATCCAAGTAACTTGGCGATTTTTCTCACTGACAACCCCAATTTTAGAAGTTCTTTAATCCTATCAATGTCCTTATCAAATTTGCTTTTCTGTATAGTGCCTTTTGGCTTTCCTAGTGTTATCCCCTGAGCTTTCTTAGCAGATAGAGCTTCTTTAGTACGAAGACTAATCAGATCCTTTTCAAGTTCTGCAAACAAAGAAAAGAGGGTAATAATAATCTTTGAATTCATGTCCTGCTTGAGAATATCAAGATTTTGCTTTATGGCAATGACCCGGATATTTCGGCCGATTAACTCATTGATTAATGAAATAACTTCGGCTGTACTTCTCCCCAGCCTGCTGAGTTCGGTAACAATCAGCGTATCCGAACCTACAAGCTTTTGCATGAGATCATCAATCCGTCTTTGCTTAGTAGTTTTCCGGGAAGAAATTGTAATTTCCACGAACTCATCTACTTTGAGGTTCTTCTTCCGTGCAAACTCCAATACCTCTAATTTCTGATTGTTCAAATCCTGCTTATCAGTAGAAGTCCTGATATAAGCCACAGTTTTACCCATTTTCACACTCCGTTAACTCTTAACAAGAAAAACCAAAGAAAATTATACAACATGTATATCCTTTTTACAACTTGAGTCTTTTCCAATTTGGATGTAGAATAACGACCGTTTTTACACTTACAAAAGGCGGCACTTATGGTGGTTCAATCGGAATTATTTAAAACAGATCGAACCCTTTATCGTTATGGCTTAGAGGAAGTACCTGCTGACATTAGTAAACGGGAACTTCTTGCTTACTTTTCTTTGAACAAAGAGCAAGTACTTTTCATAAAGACAAAATTTCGTTTAAATCCCTATCGTATAGCTTTGGGGATTCAATTAGGAGCCCATCGGTTTATTGGAAGGTCTCAGTTTCAGCCAGAGAGTGTACCCTTGGTAGTAATTAAGTTTGTAGGACGAGCACTGAAAATTAAGGGCGATTTTATCCCGTTGAAATATTCTGATAGCATAAGAATACGCCAAGTTCATGCTCAAATAGTCCGGAAATTTCTTGGGCTTTCTCTTTTCCCTACCAGCGAACATCAAAACTTAATAGACTACTTGATTCAAACTATGCCAGACCCTGGACACTTTCCTGATTGGATAAAAAAGACCGAAGATCATTTAAGAAAAAGAAAATTTGTTCTTCCAAGTATTAAGGTATTAAGACGGTTGATTTTGTCTGCGAGAAATCAAAGTCTTAATGAAGCAGTTAACAGTATCAATTCCATGCTGGGAGAGAAGAGAATAGAAGCTTTGGAAGGGCTTCTTCTATCAGGTGAGGATAATTATACAAAGTGGTTTGAGTTGACTAACAGACAAGTCTACAGTTCCACGCCAGCCAAAGTAACTTCAATTTTAGGTCGCATAAAGACGATTCGGCAATTATCTTTAAATACAATAAATTTTGATGTTGTTTCTAATAAATATTTACAGCATTTTGCACAACGGGGCATGCATCTTTCAGCAAAACAATTAAGAGATCAATCTTCTTTGCACAGATATGCAATTATGGCAGCTACTCTTAAAGAGTTGGAATCTGAATTGACTGACATTACAATCCAGATGAACGACGAAATTTTGAGTGGTGTTTTCCAGCGGGGAAAGTGGCGGTCAGAAAACCATTTTAGAAAAAATAAAAAAATTATCCGCAAGATTATCTCAGCTTTTAAATTGCTATCTGATACTATACTCGACCAAAATACGGATGCTTTGCAGAAAATAGAATACATAGAAAAAGAACTTCCACTCGATACTCTGCAAAATTTAAGAAACGATTCCGATTGTCTTGATGTCCCGCGTGGTACTGAGGATATATACTTTGCTAGTGAGGGATACCAAACTATTCAGAAATATCTTCCTGACCTTCTTGAGACCATCAGAATTATATCCCCTTCCAAGAGGGATCCTGCTCTAGAAGCAGCAAAATACTATTTAAAGCGGAAACAGGAGGGAAAGGCAGGCATAGGAGCTGATGCGCCAACTGATTTTGTACAAGAAAAGAAATGGAAACATGTTGTTTTAAGCAATAAGGGGTAACCGTAACATAGCTGCGATTTCACCCAATAAAACTTCCGTTTTTATAAACGGAACTGGAATAAAGCCAAAGGTAAGGATCGTGCAATATTTCGCGCTTGGCATTTCAGCCATGAAGCATAGCAGTTTTCTTACATTTTCCGGTTAGATTGTCTCTCATGTTAAGCTTAACTCTTCACAGACCCGCCAAAAGTGGAATTCCAAGGCTAATTTAGGAATAAATGACGGTAATATTCTTTAATATATCATTGGTTTTGAGGCTAATCGGCATGAAATAATTAACCAAAATTTTATAAATTGATTAATGATTGAATAACAAGGTGTTACAAAGCCAATATAGGCGTATTACCAAGAATCGTGCTAACCGGTGTAAGTCCTCAGTAAAGCACGTCATTCCTGCGG
This sequence comes from bacterium, assembly GCA_018812485.1. Classification (NCBI taxonomy): domain Bacteria; species bacterium. The sequence goes on from JAHJDO010000073.1 coordinate 3,203, forward strand.
ATTTTTAGCAGGAATCTATGTTTTGAAACAATGGATTCTCGCTTACCACTGCGGGAATGACAGACAGTAGACGGCTTTCACTGAGTATTTACTTAACGGTTCGGAAAACCATCTGTTTTATCGAACTTTAGTTAGCGGATTCTAGTTTCTGCACGCATAATGTAACAGATTACTGATAGTCTGCTATATTAAATAAAGCTTTGCTGCTAACTGATTCGCGTCTTAATATTTATGCGTGCAGGACGCTAACGCCCTAATTTGGCACTTTTGTGCAATGTATACCGGCAAGTGAAAAATTGAAAATGGAGTATATGTCGTAAGTATTATACGCAATGTTTTAA
>JAHJDO010000074.1 GCA_018812485.1 bacterium
ATAAGAGCTGAACGGATAGGCAAGCCAGAAACACATTGGATACAATGGATGCAGATAGATAATGATACAGGAAGTCTATATAAGTCTAATGCCTTAGGCGGTCAGAAGAAGCTGACCTCTGATTAATATTGGCTGGTAATTTTGAATAAAACACCATTACTCCTACCAATTTTAACATTATTCTTGATGAGTACCTCAGTTTTCGCCTCTATGGAGCTTGATATAGACTTTGACAAACCTGCTGAGCTAAAGCGTTATAAATTTGAATATAGCAGAGATAATAATAATGATGGCGAACCAGATGGGATATATTATAAACATAACAGTAGTAATAAAGAGTGCCTAGTGGAAGATAAGGATTATGACGGAAAATTTGAGACAATAACTTATTATGAAGAAGGAGAATTAATTAGAACCGAAATGGATATAGATAAAGATGGTAAAATGGATTATAGATATTGGTATAAAGACGGAAAGGTCGATAGATTAGAAGAAACTTTAGAACTAGAAGAGGAAGAGGAAGAATAATAATTTTTGCTATTTGCGGATTTACTCACCACGCGCCCATAGCTCAATTGGATAGAGTGCCGGCCTACGAAGCCGTAGGTTCCCTGTTCGAACCAGGGTGGGCGCACCACCCCCTTAGTATAATTAATCCATTTTCAAAGTGGTTAGATACTCTTTAGCCCTGTTTATGTTTTCATTATTGCCGCTGGCAGATCTCAGGAATTGTTCCAGATGGTAGATTGCTTTTTTCCGGTCAGGTAAAAATTCAGAGTAAATGTAGCCTAGACTAAAGTGTGCATCGGAATATTCAGGGATGAATTCCAGGCATTTCCCGAATTCATCTATCGCTTTTTTATATTGCTTGTCGTCTATATATAAGACCCCTAAATTATAATGTGAGACAGTATTTTCGAATACATCTTGCTTAACTACTTCAGAAAAACGATCCAAGATTTCGTTTAGCTTGCTTTCTAAGGATTTGTTTTCATTTAGCGTTGCTAACCAACTGTTTTTGATCTCAGTTTTCTCTTTTTCTAGCAAGTCAATCCGGTTTTTGAGTTCGACCCGGTTGTCTTTTAGAGATGCGATTTGTTCACCGAGCTTAGAATGTATTTGATTTTTTTCTTGTTCGAGGCCATCCACCAGTGTTTTGATGAGTTCGTCCTGCATACTCTTCTTGGATTGTTCCAATGTGGCATTTTGACTTTTCAATTTATTCATCGTGTCTAATAGAGAGGCTATTTTGGTATTTAGTTCAGATTCCAACTTAGATTTAGCATCAAGCTTTTTTGTGAAATCCGTCTCTATTCTGGTTTTTTCCTTTCCCAATAATTCAAGCTGGATTTCGAGATCGGATTGCGTGTTTTTCAGAGAGTCGATCTGTCTGGAGAGATTAGAATACGCCCTATCTTTTTCCTTTTGAAGCGCCCGCAATTTTTTATTAAGGTCATCCTCGATATTGTTCTTGGAAAATTCCAGTATGACATTTCGTTCTTCCAATTTATTTATTGTATCCAGTAAAGAGGCGGCTTTTGTGTATTCTATCTTGGATTTAGCGTCGAGTTCTTCTGTGAAACCAGTTTTGATTTCGGTCTTTTCTTTTTCTAGTAATGCAATCTGATTTTGGAGTTCAGTTTGAGTGCCTTCCAAAAAGGCGACCTTTTTATTGTATTCACTTTCTATATTGGGTTTGGCATCAAGTTCTTTTTTGAGCTCGGTATTTTGTCGACTCGTTTCATAAAAACGGTTTAAAATTTCGTTTAGCTTGTCTTCAGAGGATTTATTTTTATTTACTGCCTCTAGCCAATTATTCTGAAGCTCGGCTTTCTCCTTTTTTATCAAAGCGATTTGGTTTTCTAATTTGGCTCGGGTGTCTTTTAAAGAAACGAACTGGCTGCTGAATTTAGAACGTATTTTATCTTTTCCTCGAGTTAATACGGAAAAACGGCTTAAGGCTTTGTTTAGCTTGTTTTCCAATGACTTGTTTTTATTTATGGCTTGCGACCAACTGTTTTTGAGCTCGGTTTTCTCTTGTTTTAAGAGAGCAATCTGGCTTTCGAGTTCAGCTCGGATGTTTTCTAGAGAGGTGATTTGGCTTGTTAGATCGGAATGTATTTTATTTTTTTCTTTTTCAAGATCGTCTAATAATGTCCTGCTCAGCTCATCGCGAACATTCTCTTTGGCTTGTTTTATCATTTTGGCCTTCTGAGCTTCCAAGTTGTTTACAGTATCTTCTAAGGAAGCTATTGTTATATTCAAATCAGATTCTACCTTGGATTTAGCTTCCATTTCTTTTATAAGCTCAGCTTTTTGCTGGATCGCTTTAGAAAAGCGGCTTAGAACTTCGTTTAAGTCGTTCTCCAGAGATTTATTTTTATTTGTTGCTGCCACCCAGTTATTCTGGAGTTCGATTTTTCCCTTTTCCAGAGAGGCAATTTTATTCTCAAGTGCGACTTTCATCTCTTTTAGAGGGGTGATCTGGCTGGCAAGTTCAGAATATATTTTCTCTTTCTCTTCCGCTAGATTACTAGAAAAGCGGCTTACGACTTTATTTAGCTCATTTTGCAAAGATTCATTTGCATTAACTGATTCTATCCAACTATTCTGGAGTTCGGTTTTTTCTTTTTCCAGTGAGGCAATCTGATTTTCCAGTTCAACGTGCCTTTCTTTAAGAGAGGTAATCTGGCCGCTGTATTGACCATGTATTTTGTATTTTTCCTCTTCAAGAGCAGCGGGAAAATGGTTTAA
>JAHJDO010000075.1 GCA_018812485.1 bacterium
CCCTTATGGGGTTACAAGCTGAGTCAGCCAATTATCCTTTCTGTCGTGAGTCTAGGGTTAAAGATCCCTGTGGAACAATTGCCTTTTGTGACGGCTACACTGGAATCGTGAACACATCGCACATAGCGGCAGGGGATGAAGGCGACGCAACTCGCCGCATCTGGACCAGGCATAGTGATGGAGTAAACTGTGTATTTGTAGATGGTCATGTTGAATGGATGCTGGGAGAAAACGCCGCAGTTCTAAGCAAATGGACATTAGCTCAGGATTAGTTGTAAGTAAATAGCATAATATGTATCACAGAATAGGGTAACTAAACTATCACAAAATAGGAGGGAAACTGGACATGTATCATATAAATAAAAAGTTAAATTTGAGTTTGCTTGTGAGTTTTTCGGTACTATTTCTTTTGTCAGTTTTCAACTTTACTTCTTCAGCCACAGCAGAGGAAGGGCTAGTAGCTTACTGGAATTTTGATGAAGGTAAAGGTAGCGTTCTTCATGATTTAAGCGGTAATAAAAACCATGGCACCATAGTTAATGCTAGTTGGGCAAGAACAGAGGATGGACACGCGCTCAAGTTTGGTGAGTCGGATACCCATTATGTTAATTGTGGTGAAAATCCGAGTCTGAACATCACCGGTGATATGACCATCATGGCTTGGGTAAAGCTCATGCCTTCCACCTTTCCCAATCCAAAAACCAACTGGACAATCCTTAGTTGTGAAAAGTATAAGAAGTCGGGATTCATTTTGAGGATAGATGGCAGGACTGCCAAGCTATTCTTCAGGCCAGGTTATGATGGAGATCCTCTATATGTTTATTCTGAGATGTATCTAAAAGCGAACATTTTCTATCATTTATCTATTGTAAGAAATGGTAAAAACATAACCTATTTTATAGATGGCATACCTGACACTCAGTTCGAGGTCCCTAATCCCGCTCCTGCAGAGATTCCTCTAACAATCAGCAATGAATCACAACCCTTTGAGGGACTTATAGATAACATGAAGATTTACAACAGAGCCCTGTCCGAAGACGAAATCGTCAATCAATACAGGCAAGAAGCAAAATCGCGGGGCAAAACCGTATTTTTAGTTGAAAAGGCGGAAAGGGAGACTGGAACTTCGTTTTTCAAACAAGATAAGAAACAAATAGATTTTCACGCTACAGAAAAACAGCTTCATTTCGCCAATCAATACATTGGCATAGAATTCTTTAAGGTTGGTGATACATACCGCCTGTCGCGTTTCTATGGCATCGAACATGACATAGATTTCCTTACTTTGACTTTTGGAGGTCACCCCTTCAATCTCTGGGAGGCGATACTGAGAGCCGACAATGGCAGGGACAAAGCTGAAAAAAGAATTGGCGTGACCGATGCCCGCACATCCTCTTACCACATAGATAAAAATGAGGTGCAGTCTACGCTACAGGTAACATGGGGCGGAATAGACCTTCCAGATAAGAAGGCGGCGATTGAGGTATGCATCAGTGTGACCCTCAAGCGCGATGATCCCCTTTCCTACTGGCGTATTGACGTTCGCAACAACAGTAAAAAATGGGGCGTCTGGCAGGTGTACTTTCCAACCCTCTCTCTTGCTCCCATTGGTGAGAAACACAAAGATAATGTTTTTGTTTTCCCAAAGGATCGGGGTCGTGTAGTCGAAAATTGTTTTGAGACACAATCCGGATACGGTCATGGTCTGAACGCAGATTATGAGGAACCACCAACAGGACCAGGACAGTCAGTGCCCGGCGACATGGACATGCAATTTCAAGCCTTATACAACGCTGAGAACGGTGCCGGATTATACCTGGCGGCATATGATGGTGAGGGATATATGAAACATCTCCGCGTCGTCAATAGAAAGACAAATCTTCTTTACCTGATTGCACATGACCCGGATAATATGGGCTATCCCAAAGAGAATTATTCGATGTCGTATGATTTCGTAATAGGTCCATTCACGGGAAATTGGTATGACGCATGCCAGATATATCGTCAGTGGGCAATTAAACAATCCTGGTGCAGTAAGGGACCTCTTATAGAGCGCAATGACATACCGAAGTGGTTCAAAGAAGCGCCTATGATGCTCTGTGCACAGACATACGGTAAAGATGATAATATTGCCAATGTACACGATGCCTTTCTCGCGTTTCTTGACATAGCTAAAGTTCCTTTGCCGTGTGTGTGGTATGGCTGGAAGTTTTACCAGACAAAATTGACCGCTTATGACAAGCTAGATTCACCTTGGCGTGTCTCCGCGAAGAACCCTTATCCTCCCGGTAACGTACATGACGGCAACTATCCTAAATTACCAGCGCTTCCTGGCTTTAGCGAAGCTTGCAAGAGTATACGTGAAGCAGGTGGTTATCCCTCCCCATACGTTTGCCTGCAGATATACGACCAGGGTCAGGCAGAAAATGCTCCATATGTTAAGGATGCCCGACCCTATGTTTCGCGCCATATTGACGGCAAACTCCGCAACTATCCCCGCGAACCATCTTGGTTAATGTGCGCTTTCACCAAGTGGTGGCAGGAACGCCTGAAAGAGACCTGCGTCGAACTGATCCGCAGAGAGCACGCCGGTGGCGCCTATCTGGATACCATGCATGGTGCAGCACATTGGTGTTTCGCCACTGAGCACGGTCATTCATACGGCGGCGGAACCTACCGATCAAAGGGAATGCATGAAATTTCCCGTATCTGTCGAGATGCGATGAAAGCTGTGGACCCGAATACGTTCACTACCGGTGAGAATCCCAATGAAATCATGATAGATGTGATTGATGGTATACTTTACCAGTATACTGTTCGCGCGGACTTTTCAGCCCCACTATTTGCAACTGTCTACCAGGATTATATTACACGCCACGGCATGGGCTGCCGTGTGGAGGCAGGAGAGGGGTTTTATATGCAAGCCGGGTCACTTTTTGTTGAAGGGGCTCAGATCGGCAGACTCAGGATTGGCGGAGGGACAAAGCATCTCGATGTTCGTGAAGAAAAGTACGGTGAACAGCTGGCTTATCTAAAGCGGCTAATCGGGTACTATCGTCAGGACATGGCGAAGAAATTTCTTTGTTATGGTCGCTTGCTTCGGCCCTTGAAATTTTCACAGCCGTCCCAGATGCCGGTTATGTCCTACAAGGAACCAAGAGGTTATACATATCGGGCTGGTATTGTAAAACTTCCAGCTTTACAGTCCGGTGTATTTCAGGCGCCGGATGGAGAACTTGGTGTCTTCATTGTCAACATGAGTCCGAAAGAAGTCTCCTTTACTACGGCTCTTGATTTTATAGAATATGGTTTACCGGACAGTAAGATTTTTAATGTTCAAAGTATAACATCCGAAGGAAAAAAGAAATTAGAGTATAGTAACATCAAACAAAAGTTAATTCTCCAGGGAATACTCAATCCACGTGATGTGATTATGTACAGAATTGGAGAAAAGCTCCAGTAGATTTCTCATCAAGACGGAAGGCGAGTGAAACTTTGTAAGATATTTAAATTACCGCTAATAATATTTTGACAATATGTTCTGGTTCTGGACAAATAGGACAGGAATTAATGTTTAACTATATGAAGATCCAACCGTACAGGGGTAAAAAGTGAATGGGAACTAATTCAAAAATCAGGATAAAATCCAAGTCATGGGAGTTTTTAGAAGAAAAATGGCATTTCATATCAGATATGCCGTCAGTAATTCTGAAGGATAAAAAAGCACTAAAATCTGATACAAAAAACATAAAAATAGAAACCTCCTTTTCTTCATACAGGGACGTTTTTTCTTCGGTAACTGTTGATATTACGAACAAGGGCAGGTCTCCTGTGTGGATTGAGGAGGTGGAATTCTGCAGGATAAACATCCGGCACTTTCCCGCAAAGAACCTGCGCATGTTAATCTACAACGATGATGCAACAGCAGGTAAATGGCTGAATAACGGAAACAGGCCTCTGCTGGGAAGCTCTTCCATGGACTCTGATGTAGATGATAACTGTTCCCGGCTCTTTACATGTGTATATAACCAGGGATCAGCGGATGGGATATTCCTCGGGCTTATACCTGAAGGAGGCCGTATATTTTATAACTCATTTACAAACACCGGGAATGTTTTCAGGGGAACAGCCAGAGTGAGAATACATATTAAGCCCCGAACTAGAATCAGAATTGGCAGATTAGTTGTTGCAGGAGGAGAGCTTGAAGGGGCGTTTTCAGGTTTTAGTTCCTTGTTCGGCAGACCGAGAACCAGCCCGGATTTTGCAAAGAATATCGGATGGAATTCATGGGATTATTATCTCTGGTCTGTTAACTCGGATGATATCATGGAGAATATGAGATTTATTAAGAAAACCCCATGGCTGAAGAAGCGCCTTAAATATATAGTCATTGACTGCGGATGGTCAAGCCGCCACGGCGACTGGAAGGCAGATCACACCTTTCCCGGAGGTATGAAGAATATTGCAGGCAAGATCAGACGAGCCGGATTTATACCCGGTATATGGGTTGCCCCTTTCATGGTACACCGCGATAGCCGGATTGCGATAGAACATCCGGAACTTATTGTGAAAGAACCCGACGGGAGAGGACCTCTCAGGATAGGCAGGGGATTTGAAAAAGCCATGTGTCTGGATACGACTCATCCGGATAGTATAAGTTTTTTGCATAACCTTTTTACAAGACTGAAAAAAGATGGATTTCGCTATTTCAAGACAGACTATTTATCTCATGTGCTGATTGCAGGCAGGGAAGGCAGGTTCCATAACAGAAATATAACACCTATGGAGGCATTTAAGAGGGGTATTCAGACCATCAGAAAGGCAATAGGGAATGATTCAAAGCTTCTCGGGTGTGCAGGTTTTATTCCTGAGGCCGGAGTGGGTATCTGGGATGCATGCAGAATGTCACTGGATATAAGCTCTTACTGGTCGGATATACTTGCCCTTTCAAGAGATGCAGCCTTGAAGAGTATGTTCAACGGGAAAACATGGCAGAATGATTACGATTTCCTGATAGTCAGAAGCGCTGAAACATCTAAGGAAAAAAAGATAAACGTATTCGAGGACCTGAAGTTTTTTGTTCCGGAAAAAGCGTACATGCCGTATTCAGTAAGAAGCGGCTCGACACTTAAGACAGAGCATGAAGCAAGGGTATGGGCATCCCTGACACTGGTAGCAGGGGGGTCTATGGTGCTTTCAGACAGACTCAGTATGTTGAACAGAAAGGGAATTAATTTGATAAAAACTGTTGTTGAGAATGCAACCGGTACAGCAGGACATCCCCTTGATTTCCTTCATAAGGGAATGTCTCGTATCTGGTTTTCTGAGAATAAATCTGAATATCTTATCGGTATATTCAACTGGAGTGACAGAAAAGCTGTCATTAAGCCGGGTAATTTTCTAAGGAAGAAGGGGATACATCTAAAAAAAGCATACGAATTATGGAGCAAAAAGATACTCTCTCTGGATGCAGTAAAACTCGGACCGAGAGATGCCAGAGTTTTTAAAATTAAAAGGCATCTGATACAACAAGAAAGCAAAAATTCAGGATAAAACTTTCTCTTAGTACAACAGTCTTTGGCAGTAAATAATTGCAAAAAAAATTCGTGGATTAATTCTTGACATTCAAAAAGGATATATCTAGCATAAACATAATGATTAAACATACTCTTGTATACCATCTTACTTGTGGAATTATCAGGATCGGAATGTGTGCCGTTCTGCTGCTGATTCTCGGCTGCGGTACCGATATACCCCTAACGAAAGAAAAGAGACCGAGGAGTTCAGTAGGCTGGTAACTGAGTGGCAGGAGGCTGTGAAAGCAGGAGCTACCAGCACCGCAATGCAACTGGCGACCAAGATCTGCGGCAATATGCCGTCTTACACTTTGCAACCAGCATATCTCAGATTATGCAACAGGTTATGCAAGGAGAATGATATAAATCCCAAGTACCTAGATGCTGGTTTTGATGCATGGGACTTTCGGTATTGGAGAGACGCTTTTGCCTTTAAAAAACTTGGTCATCGTATAGTGAGTGAAGCAGGGAAGAATAACGACGCCCCCATCTTTGCACTCTTCACAGCAGTTCGTAAACATATAAAGTCTTCAGAACCGCCCAATGGAAATATACTATGGCCTTATACAATATGGCAGTTAAGGAAAGGCTTGTGCGACCAACAGGCGTGGGTCTTGTGTGAGTTGGCATATCAGCTTGGGTATGAAACCCAGATTGTATATCTCCGGGACCTCAAAACGTTGACTTCACCACACACAATCTGCGAGATCAGAAAAGGAAACAAGAAATGGGTTGCTGACCCGTCTTCAGGTAAGCTTCTTCCAAATATATCCGTTGCAGATTTGGCTACTGACACACAACTAGCTGCGTCTACTTGGCCAGACAGAAAGGATTTGCAAGAGGCAATCAAAAAAACAGACTACTATCTTCCCGCATATCCACAGGATTACTGCCAGAGAAATCAAGTGCTACAACAAAAAGCAAGACGTACGTATATTGGGAGATAATTGCCCACGCTTTGGTCAGTCTCCTGCTAACCGACTGAACAAGTACATGTCATTGACAAGGCAGGAGGACCGGCCTTTTCAGTACCAGTTTTGGGTTTCTCCTTTCCGTTTGCTATGCACTCAGATGGTGCTTGACATTCAAAAAGGATATATCTAGTATATGGACATAATGATTAAACGAACTCTTTCAGATATTAAAATCAGGATTCAGAAAGCCAATTCCATCAAAGAGGGAAAAAAATCCGAGCTGCTTGACCTGCTTTCAACTCTAAAATCCGAAATTGAGGAGCTTTCCAAGACTCAGGCTGATCACGCGAAAAGCATTACAGGTTTTACTGACATCTCAACTCATGAAGCAACACGTGAAAACAAAAACCCAGAACTTCTAAAAGTCTCTATAGAGGGCTTGTCTTCATCGGTTAAGGGATTTGAAACATCGCATCCAAAACTGGCAGAGATTGTAAATTCTATATGTCTCACGCTGTCAAATCTCGGCATATAGGACCTACCTGATCAATTCCTCTGCAATCTGAACTGCATTAAGAGCCGCACCTTTGCGGATGTTGTCTGAAACTACCCACATATTGATTCCGTTTTTCTTAAAAGGATCCTTGCGGATTCTGCCTACATAGGTATCATCCTTGCCTTCTGCAAAAATAGGCATTGGGTACTGTGGCGGATCGGCGCTTATATCATCAACAACAGATATCCCTTGAGCATCCTTCAAGACACTGGTGATTTCTTTAATAGAAACTTCTCTTTCTGTCTCAATATATATAGATTCTGAATGAGCATAAAAAACAGGAACTCGCACTGTAGTCGCAGTAATCTCTATTGTATCATCATGTAAAATCTTATGTGTTTCTTTAACCATCTTCCATTCTTCTGTTGTGTATCCCAATTCTCCAAAAGAGCCTATGTGCGGAATTGCATTAAATGCTATTTGATAAGGATAAGCCTTAATATCTGTTATTTCTTCTCCATTGGTATAATCCTGAACTTGTTTTTTCAACTCCCCTATTGCCTCTCTTCCTGTCCCTGAAACTGATTGATATGTAGAGACAATAATTCTTCTTATCTTTGTCAATTTATGTATTGGCGCTAGTGCGACCACCATTTGAATGGTGGAACAATTCGGATTGGCAATAATATTCTTATGCCATTCTATGTCTTCAGGATTAACTTCTGGAATAACAAGCGGCACATCAGGATCCATTCGAAAATCCGCTCCATTGTCGATTACAACAACTCCTTTACTGGCTGCGACTTTTCCAAACGTTACAGCAGCGCCTTTTTCCCCCTCTGTGCCGGCAAACAGTGCTATGTCCATTCCATCAAACAATTCTTCGGATATTGTTTTAACACTATATGTGTTGCTGTCTACAATAATATCTCTTTTGCTTCTGGCAAGAACAACAAGTTTATCAACAGGAAACTTACGCTGACGCAACACCCTGAGCATCTCTATACCAACTGTGCCAACCCCGACAACAGCTAAATTGTAGGTCTCTTTTTTATTCATCTTTACATCACTTCTTTTGCTACCATATCCCCTATTTCTGAAGTTGTATGTCCCATTTTCCCTGCAGAAAGGCTTTTCATATCATTTTGAACAATCTTTATTACAGCTTTCTCAATATCATCTGCTGCTTTGCTCTCTCCGAGATGTTCAAGCATCATACCCCCTGCACATATAGCAGCCATTGGATTTATCACGTTTTTGCCTGTATATTTTGGAGCTGAACCTCCTATTGGTTCAAACATGGATGTTCCGCCTTCGTCAGGATTAATGTTTCCGCCTGCTGCAATACCCATGCCTCCCTGTATCATTGCTCCGAGGTCAGTTATTATATCCCCAAACATGTTATCTGTTACAATAACATCAAACCACTCGGGATTCTTTACCATCCACATACAGGTAGCATCAACATGAGCATAATCTGTTTTTATGTCAGAATACTCTTTAGCAACATCATTAAAGGCTCTTTCCCAGAGATCAAATGCAAAGGTTAAGACATTAGTCTTGCCGCATAAAGTCAGCTTTTTACCTTTATTTCTCTTTCTGCAATATTCAAAAGCATACCGGATACATCTTTCCACGCCCTTACGAGTATTTATTGATTCCTGTATAGCAACTTCGTCAGCAGTCCCCTTCTTTAAATTCCCACCAGCACCAACATAAAGTCCTTCTGTATTCTCCCGCACCACAGTAAAATCAATATCATTAGGACCTTTATCCTTTAAAGGAGTATCTACTCCCGGATAAAGCTTAACAGGTCTCAGATTTATATACTGATCCAGAGCAAACCTGAGCTTGAGAAGTAGTCCTTTTTCCAGAATTCCGGGTTTTACATCAGGATGACCTACTGCGCCAAGATATATAGCATCCAGCTTTCTAAATTCTTCTATAGCGGAATCAGGCAGGACTTCGCCTGTTTTCAGATATCGCTCACCTCCAAAATCATAATGTGTAAACTCAAACTTTATATCATATTTACCCGAAATCGCTTTAAGCACTTTCATGCCTTCTTTTATAACTTCAGGCCCTGTCCCGTCTCCACCTATCACACCTATTTTATACATCGCAACTCCTTTTTTTAGTATTAAGTCTTTTTTTGAATTTTTACTTAATACTTACCGCTTAATTCTTAATCCTAGTTCGGAATTATAACAACAATATTTTTCAAAGAAAAGCATAACTTTATTTTTTCATAGCAAAAATCAGCCTGAGACCTTGTAAAGTAAGGTCCGGGTCTGTTTTTTGTATGCTTTTTGAATATTGACTTATCAGCGATGACCAGCCGCCTGTACCAATAACCTTTGGCGGTGTGAGAAATTCTTTCTTTAATCTTTCTACTATGCCGTCTATCATTGAGCTAAATCCGTACACAATTCCTATTTGTATGCTCTCAGTAGTGTTCTTTCCAATAATTGACGTGGGTTTTTGGAGCTCTACCTTTGGCAGTAAGGCAGTATCTCTGTAAAGTGCATTAAGAGACATTCCTATGCCTGGGAATATTACCCCTCCCAAGTATTCACGTTCTTTAGATACCAGATCAAATGTAGTAGCCGTCCCGCAATCCACAACTATTGCAGGAGCACCATACAGGTTATATGCAGCTACAGCATTGACTATTCTATCACTCCCAACCTGAGAAGGTGCGGCATATGTTATCTTTAATCCTGTTTTTGTCTTATAGTCAACTACCAGAGGATTAATGCCAAAATATTTTTTGGATAACTTCCTGAATAATTTCGTCACGTCAGGCACAACAGAAGATATTACAAAACCTGTTATTTCATCTTTCTTAAGATTTGATTCAATTAGAAAATTGTTTAACTTTTTGAAATAATATTCAACATCCTGCTTTACTTTTGTTTTTATGCTGATTTTAGATACTAACAGGTCACTAGCAAATATACCTGCACTAATACTTGTGTTTCCTACATCAACGGCAAATAACATACTCAATTGTTCCCTCTGTAATGCGTCTGGATATACCGGAATCTAATCTGAGAATCAACGCGCCATCAGGATCGATTCCAAGCGCTTGCCCTTCTACAACCTCATTTTGCAAAATCGCTCTGACTTGTTTGCCAAGAATAGAAGACATTTCTTTCCATTCCTCAAACAGCAGACTTCCTTCTCCCTTTTTCAGATATAAATAAACCTTCTCTATTTCAAATAACACTTTCCGTACAAGCTCCACTCGTGATACTTTCTTAGCACATTCCATTTTTAGCGAGGTAGCTTTACCATATAAATCACGTGGAAAATCATCTTCATCCAAATTCACATTTATTCCAAAGCCTATAACTATAAAACCAGTTTTCGTTCTTCTTTTTTCTACAAGAATTCCACAAACTTTTTTCCCTCTTATTACCACATCATTTGGCCACTTAATATAAGCAGGTAGAAATGTTGTCTCCCTTATTGCCTTAGAAATAGCAACAGATGCTCCAATAGTAAGCAGATTTAGTCTTTCTGAAAGCACATTTGATTTTAATATAATTGAGCACAGAATGCACTTTTGCGGCAGAGAAAACCACACTCGGCCTAATCTGCCTCTCCCTTTTATTTGCCCTTCTGCTAGAATAACAACACCTTCTGCATTGTGCTTCTCAGCCAATGACCAAGCTATATCATTTGTAGAAGACGTTTTATTATAAACATATATTTTTTGCCCTATTATTTGAGTCTCTAGACCAGCTTTGATTGTATCTTCAGAAAATTCTTCCATATTCCATATCCAATTAAAAATTTAAAATTAAGAATTAAGAATTCTTAATGATATATCCATTGCTTTTGCAGAATGGGTTAGCCTGCCAACAGAAATTCTCTCAACCCCGCATCCTGCTATCTTTTCAACACTATTAAGAGTTACGTCTCCTGAGACCTCTATCTCTGGCAAATTTTTAATTTTTAATTTTGAATTTTTAATTAAGGAAACTGCCTTTTTTATAGTCTGTATATCCATGTTGTCCAGCATGATTATATCCGCTTGAGATTGAAGAGCTTCCCTAACCTGAGACAAATTCTCTGCTTCTATCTCAATCTTTATGTTTTTGGGAACTTTCCTTCTAATAGTCTGCACAAGTTCCTCTATATTCCTATTCGCTATCTTTAGATGATTATCTTTTATTAATACCATATCATAAAGCCCCATTCTATGATTCTGCCCTCCACCAACGCTTACCGCATATTTTTCTATATCGCGCAGTCCAGGAGTAGTTTTTCTTGTGTCAAATATTCTTGCTTTATAAGGTTTGACTTTTTCTACATACTCTCTTGTTAATGTTGCGATTCCTGAAAGCCTTTGCAAAAAATTAAGAGCTGTTCTTTCTCCAGCCAAAATGGGTGTTACATGTCCTGATAATTCAGCTATTACATCCCCCTTCTTAACCTCTGTTCCATCTTTAACTAAGAATTGGAAGTTAATCTTATTATCAAGTGTTTCAAATACAGCCTTTGCTATTTCCAGTCCGGCAATTACTCCCCGCTGCTTTACTATAATTTTAGCTTTAGCATTCCTCTTTTGAAAAGCACAAGCTTCTGTAGTAACATCCCCTTCTCCAATATCTTCTTTTAAGGCTGCAGTAACAAGTTCCTTAACTCTATTTCGTGATATGTTCATATAACCTCATATATACCTTCTCTGTTTCTTCAACCATTCTGGACACGTTAAACATTGTTTTTACTCGCTCCAGTCCCCTCTCCCCCATTTCCTTTGCCTCTTCCTTATTAGATAGCAACTGTATAATAGCATCTGCCAGCGCTTTTGGATTCTTAGGCGGGACAAGAACACCTGTTTCTTTGTCCACAACAACTTCTGGTATTCCGCCAGCTGTTGTCGCAACAGCTGGCAGCTTCATTAGCATCGCATCCATAAGAGAAGTGCATAATCCTTCAAGATGAGAAGGGAGAACAAAAAGGTCCATTATTGATAATAATTCACCAATATCTTTTCGAAACCCAGTAAAGATTACATTTTCTGTGATATCTAATTCCTTAACCTGTTTTTTTAAGGCTTCTTCCAACTCTCCTTTGCCAATAATGAGAAAAAGCGCATTTGGAAATATTTTTAACACCTCAGGAACAGCATTAAGTAGATATTTATGCCCCTTGTGATCTGTCAGATGCGCAATTGTCCCAACAATCGGTGAATCCTCTGATAAACTAAACTCTTCGCATAAATACTGAGTATCACTTATACTGTCGAATTTTCCTATATCTATTCCACTGTAAACAACATTTATTTTGTCCTGAGGAACACCTGCATTTATCAGTATATTTTTAATTGCATTGGATATTGCAATTATCTTATTTGTGAGATAATTATACTTTATGTTTGAAAAAACATTACGTGCAACCCCAAAATCAACCCTGCGCGTGACAACAAAAGGAATCTTCTTTATCTTTGCAGCAACTGCTCCAATTGTGTGTGCATGAGATGTATGCGCATGAACAATATCTATTCGTTCATCGGTTATTACTCTGCAGATACCTCTAATAGCCTTAAAATCCAATTCTCCCCGCATTACTACAGGACACACTCTGAAATTATTGTTAATAACCTTTCTTACTAACACGCTATTTGGTTGAACAGATACAACATTTTCGTGATTCCTGTCTCTTAAGCCATTCATAAGATACGTCATCTGAACTTCCCCGCCCCTCCAGCCACATTCTGTATTTATATGAAGAATATTCAAAGTTTATCCTTTTATTTTTAGTTCTATGCCTGAAATCATAAAATAAACTTCATCTGCTATGCTTGCAATGAGTTGGTTGCATCTTCCAGCAATATCTCTGAATTCGCGTCCTAATCTACTTTCAGGAACTATGCCCAGTCCTAACTCATTACTCACCACAATAAGTGTAAATTTGGAAGTTTTTACTGTTTTTAATAGTGTCCGAATATCCCCAAGAATGCGGGCTTCCGCCCCTTCAATACCGAATTTATGCATCATATTAGACAGCCACAATGTGATGCAATCCAGAATAACAGCACCCTCAAAGTTTTTAAATTTGTTTAAAATGTTAATATTTATCGTCTCTTCAACTGTCTTCCATGTGCTGCTTCTCTTTGATTTATGCTTCTTGATTCTGTCTGCCATCTCTTTATCCAGTGCTTCTGCAGTAGCCAGAAAAAGAACATCCTTTCCAAGTGCTGATGCTAATTTCTCTGCAAAAGAGCTTTTTCCACTCCTTGCCCCGCCTGTAATGAAGATTATTTTAGCCATGTAGAATTATATGCTTTCTTTAATCCATACTATTGCATTATATGTTTTTTGCCAGCATTTTTTATTATCAGATACATAAATAATTGCTTCTTCTTTACTTCCTGTCGAATAGTAGCCTGGAATCCTTTTGGGTAATTTGTTTTCTCCTGTAATATACGATACTATAAAAGGATTGCTTTTATATGCCCTCTTAAGTTGCCTTAATGCTCTTTTATCCTTCGTCTTAAATAAATATAATGCCGAAGTATATAGAAAAAATGTTGAATATTCTCCATATTTCTTCAATAGTTTCTTCAACTCATCATCCCTATCTTCTAAGTATAGCCAGCATAATAAGTTATAACGAATTCCCTGATTATCATTAGGATTTAGCCTTAACATTTTTTTATAAAGCTCAATCGCTTTTTCTTTCTTATTCATTTTCCACAAACATTCAGCAAGTCCGGCACAAGCACGCATATACGGTCTTGTTTCAATCAACCCCCAAAAATACCCTTTATTTTTATTGAAATATCCTTTCCCGTATTTTTTCTCAAAGGCTTCTATTCCTGCCTTAAAATATTGACATTCATCTTCAATTGTATCTGCTTCATCTTCAGCTAATATATTAAATGCATCTGTACACAATGGATCTATTTTAAGAGCTTTCTTTGCTAGAGATATCCTCTTTCTCCTAGATTGAGTCTCCCACGCGTCATATACAAGCTCTTGAGCATTATTCTTGCTATTTTTAAAAGACGCAAAATCAATAATATTGTATTTTTCTAACATATGTTTTCTCTCCATAATGAAATTTCACTGTGTGCTTCGCCTAATGTTACATGAAATCATTAAAATCATCAAAGCCACTGGAATGCCAAATTTCATCTTTCAGACATTCATAGACATTAAATACAATTGGACAAAATGAACAATTATCTATCACATTTATCAGTCTAAAAACAAAATCGTTTTTATGCAGATGGGGATAGGATATGCAATCCTTAGGACGATAAGCATGACATGAACATGAATTATCCTTTAGGAAAGGACACGGTTTTTTGTTAAATACGAATTTCTCTGATTCTCCGTCCTTAACCAAATATTGGTCACTGAATTGGATAGCAGAAATTCCTAAACCTTTCGAGAGTTTTTCGATATCTTCATGGTCTAGAGTAGGCAATATTTCTTTGCAGCAATTTGCACAAGTTTTACAATCTATCTCTGAAGATATTTTACGATATAATTTATGCATAATTGTGTCTATCTTTTTAGATGAAATATCACATCCTTTCAGAAAAGATCGAAATTCCCAATTTTCATCCTCTTTTTTCTTTGATAATTCCTTAATTTTATTAATATTGGTTTCCATGGTAATCCTCTGTTCATTTCCTAAAAGTTGTCCGTTTTCTCCGCTAGAATTATCTTAGTCATGAAATTTTCCTAATCCAACTCACCTACTGTTGCTACTTGTCTGTATTTTACATCTTCAAACTCATTAAAATGCGCATAACCGCATTTTATTTTTTGTTTTTCAGTAATTCTTAATTCCTGCCCTGCCGATTTTGTTTCAGCCACAAAATAAACCGTTTTTTCATTCTTCTTTATTAACGCCCAGTCGGGGTTATAACTTCCGATAGGTGTTTTAATTTTAAACCAGAACGGCAGTTTAAAATAGAATTCAATATCATCCCTGTTTTCACACTCTTTTGCAAACTCGTATTCCACATTTGAATCAAGCGCTACCAGCTTACTGTAAATCGTCTTATCTTCTTTTGATATTTTAAAGGTTAAATCATTGATATGTATTTCGTAATCCTCAAACAGCCTCATTTCATATTCTTTTGAGCCGATTTTTTCATATTTAATGCCGTCAATCATTAAATTTTTAAGCACCTCACTTATAGCCCTGATTGAATTATCAAGAAAATACTGCGGATTAACTAACACATCGCCTATTCTTCCGGATCCGACAAGAATTCCCAGTATCGTAGAACGGGTCAACTCGGTTCTTTCCTGGATATATGACAATAAATCAGGTATCTCGAAAATTCCGTCAATCGAACTAATATAAGATGCCTTTGGTTCAGCCACAATGCCGGCATCATCAAATTCCAATACAGTTTTTGATGTTTTAATTATCGCTTTTTTTACAGCGGGCATTTCCTTAACGGCTTTTGCAGCTTCCCGAATTAATTCCTGCGTTTCATAGTGTACGCTGTATGTAGTCTTATTTTTAATTCTGCCCCAGATTTCTTTAAATTTATCATCCAAAGCAAAACCTTTGCGGTATTTGACCGTTGCTCTTTTTTGTTTATTCTTAATTCGTCCTTTAAACGAAACTCCGCAATCTTCTTCAATCTCGGTTTGAAGCTGCTTTGCAAAGTCCTCATAAGCTTCATTTGCTACAACAGTCAGACGGTTAATATTTCTATCTTGAATTCTAACACCTTCCTGATTGACGGAAAGTCTTAATCCTCTGCCTATTTCCTGCCTTTTTTTAAGTTCGGACTTCGTTTCATTCAGAGTGCAAATCTGAAAAACATTCGGATTATCCCACCCTTCCCTTAAAGCTGAATGGCTGAATATAAATTGCAGGGGCTCATTAAGATCCAGCAGCTGCTCTTTGTTTTTCATAATAAGTTTGAAAGTATCGTTATCAGCCAGAGTATTACCAATTGTATCTTTCCATCTGCCTTTCTTATCAACTGAGAAATATCCGTTATGGATTTCTTCCACATCAAAGGGAATTGCACCTTTAAATACCGGTTTGCCTGAGATTTCCCTGTAAATTTCTTCAAACCATTTTGCAAATTTGCCTTTAACGGGCTTCCCGTCATTGTCATAATCGCGGTAATTGGCAACTCTGTCGATAAAAATTAAGGAGAGTACTTTTATACCCCTGTCCTTTAATCTTTTTCCTTTGAATAAATGTTCCTCTACAGTCTTTCGTAATTGAGTTTTCATAACCTCATCACTAAAACCTCCCAGAGTATCGCCCGTAAATATCGTTTCGCCGTTTGAAAGTTCAACAAAATCTTCTGCGACGTCAATTCCGTTTACGATATACCCGTCTTTATATATTTCCCTTTTACAGGAAAGCTCGTATAAATCGTCGCCGACTTTTGCAGTAACGGCTTTTCTTTTCACGCCGTCCTTTGTATTCACATCAATGCTTATTTTTGCGGAGGTTTTTGTTTTGGTCGCGCTCGTTTTTTTCAGAGAAACATAAGCCTCATTAAAATCATTTTCAGTAACAACTGAGTCAACCTCTATCTGTTTAACCAACCCGAGGTCGTAAGCTTTTACCGGGTCAAGGCTGTAAACCATGTTATAGCGGTTTATGTGTGTAGCTGAGTAACGCAATGTGCAAAGCGGATTCAGATTTTCAATGGCTCTTTTTCTTATATCAGTTTCCATATTCTGCGGTTCATCCACTATTACAAACGGGTTTGTCGCCTGTATGAATTCAATCGGGCGCTTACCCGTCAATTTATCATTCGGTTTGTTGATTATATTTTCATCTTTCGCAAAGGAATCAATATTGATAACGAGAATCTGAATTGTATTGCTGATTGCAAAATTCCTTAAACTTGAAACCCGTCTTGAATCATACACCACGAAGTTTACGGGAACCTTATCATATAAGCTTTGAAAATGTTCAAAGGTAATTTCAAGATTTTTCAGTACGCCTTCACGGATTGCAATCGAAGGAACAACAATAACAAACTTTTTAAAACCATATTTCCTGTTTAATTCATAAATCGTTCTGAGATACACATAGGTTTTGCCTGTCCCTGTTTCCATTTCAACGGAAAAATGCATTCCGTCAAGTTTATTTGATACCGGAATTTCGTTTTTCTCCTGCATCGCCCGAATATTTTTCAATATTTGCTCATCTGCGATTGTAAGCCGGTTACCTATGCCGCCGTCCGGCGATAAAAACCTCTCGCTTTCAATGCTGAAGCTGAAATCGCCTGTATTTAACGGCTGTCCCTCAAATATTCCGACAGTAGAATTGATAGCGTCAAGCTGGAACTGCTGGTTGGGGTCGAAGTGGAGTTTCATAGGGATTACTTCTTTTCCTGCAATTTTGCGTAAAGCCTGATAATAGAAACGCTCTTTGCGTAAAGTCTTTTCTTAAAAAGTTTACACAAATTAGTTTGCATATATTCTGCTTTACCCAAAATCATAAAACCTTTTTTCCTTCCGTAATATTGATTAAATCCGGCAAAACATAAACAGTGGGCATTCTGCCTCTTCCTTTTCTCAAAATACCGATTAAGCCTGATTTTACCAATTTCCTTAATAAGTTATTCCCTGTAATTTTATTAGGAATGCCTGATGATTTAATGAAATAGGCTGAGTTTATTACAGGCGAATTAAAAAACGCGTCCAGAGCAGGGACGGCATACTGAGAATGAGTTATATCTATAAATTTCACTTTTTGTTTTTCATATAGGCTCAGAATTTCTTTTGCCTTAGATATATTCGTATCAGATTGTATTACAATAGCTTGCAGAAAATACTCAACCCAATTCTGCCAGCTGTTTTCTTCGGTGATCGCAAGTAAACCATCGTAATATTCATCTCTGTGTGTTTCCAGATATTCACTTAGATAAAACATGGGTCTATCAAGACATTTTTTTATATAAAGAAAGAGAGGTATCAGCAGTCTTCCAATTCTTCCGTTTCCGTCCTTAAAAGGATGTAATATTTCAAACTGGGCATGGACAATGGCAAGTTGAACCAATGGGTCTGCATAGCCATTCTGAGCAAGAAATCTCTCCCATTTTTCCAAGTGTTCAGGCAGAATGATTGGAGAAGGAGGGATAAAACGAGCCTGCTCAATTGGAGTACCACGTTTACCTATCCAGTTTTGATCTTTTCTAAATTCGCCCGGTTCTTTGTCTTTTCCCCGAACGCTGTCCAATAAAGCAGCATGAAGGCTTTTAATGAAGTTGAGACTGATATTCCTGTGTTTTAATTCATCTTCTGCAATTCGTAAAACCCGTCTATAATTACCAATCTCTTTTATATCTTTATTCATTGAAGGAGATTTGTCCTTCTCGATTCCTGCATCATGCTCAAGAACTTCCTCTAAAGAAGCCTGCGTCCCTTCAATTCGTGATGATAAAACCGCCTCATTAATTGTAAGAGGAGATAGAAGAACACTAGGATTTATTAAACTTTGTAATAATCCATCATAACGGGCTATGGCTGCATTGGCTTTTCCAATCAACGGAACTAGTCCTCGCCAGTTTAAATTTTCTATTGGCAATTCGTGAGGAATAAATGGCTGCATATTTACACCACCTTAAATCCAATCTCCGCATCTTTCATCTGTAATGCGGTATTGGTTTTTAACTGGTCGTTGTTTTTGAAAAGACGGTCGAGAGTTATAATTTTATTTGGTTTTTCAGCAATAACTTTTTTTATTATAGCTTTGTCAACCTTTTCAAGAATTAAAGCAATCTCACCGTTATTTACAAGATAAACCCCATTAGTGCGGGTTATCTTTGCGGTAAGCGGAACGCCTGATTTAAGAAGCAGCTCATATAAAATGTTATCCATTTTTGTATTCTCATCCAATGGGTCAATATGAATTTGCAGCTGTTTTTGCAGTTCTTCTTCTGTTTTAATATCCTGCCGCCAGATTTTGAAATTGGACTTCTGTAATTTGAATACTTTGAATCCTAAATCCTGTTTACCTGCTTTGCCGTCTAAATCCAGTTCACCTTTCTGTTCTTTCTCAATCTTCTTTATAACTCTGCGTATTCGCTCCTTCCCGATTTCAGCAATTGTTTTATATCCTGCTTTATACGCTTCGCTCTTCTCGTCGCATTTTTCAGGAAGCTGAACGAGAATAAACTTACGGTTACCTCCGTCTTCTTTATTGAGGTCAAGAACAGCGTGAGCGGTGGTCGCTGAACCGGAGAAAAAGTCAAGAATAATATCGTTTTCGGTGAATATTGAGCCAATCAAATTCTTAATGAGTTTGGTAGGTTTCGGGTAATTAAATATATTACCTTCAGTAAATATTGATTTAATTTCTGTATCACTATCTTGATTATCTCCCCAATCTAGTAATAAATCTTTTATAGATTTTCGCATTTCTTTTTCTTCAGGTAACAAATCTCTTCTTAGACCATAATTTGATGTTATAAATAAACAATCTTTTTCAACAAACATACTTACTTGTTCCTGATTGTTTCTAAATCTTGCTTTAATTTTTATATCATTTATAGTCCTACCATTCTTAATTTTTACGTCATTTAAATATTTAATTTCCATTGTCCGAATTTTATACACTCCTGCTTTAATTATAGTTATATCATCAGGAAGTTTAACTCTTATTCCTTTCTTAATACAACGTTCACTAATTTTATTCCCAGCATTGTCAAGTCTTGTATTAAAATCGCTTCTTGTTTCTATTGATAATTTTTCTAAAGAATTTTTATTTTTCGCAAATATTAAAATGTATTCTACTATTTCAGCAACATGTGTGCTCATATAAGAAGGTTGCTTTTTCTTTTTCCATTTTAAAGCAGAAACAAAATTCTCTTCTCCAAAAACCTCGTTCATCATCATTCGCAAATTATGCACTTCGTTATCGTCAATACTTACAAATATCACCCCGTCATCCCGCAGTAAATTTCTTGCCAAAAACAGCCTCGGATACATCATAGAAAGCCAATTGGAATGATAATGGCCGCTGTCCTTGCTGTTTTTTCTGAACAATCCCTCACGGGTCATATAACCTGTTTCATCCTTATCCCCGATTCTTTCCAAATATTCCTCTCTGGTTTCTGAGAATTTATCGGGATAGATAAAATTATCGTTGCCTGTGTTATACGGCGGGTCAATATAGATCATCTTGATTTTACCAAAATAAGATTTTTGCAGGACTTTCAGGACTTCAAGGTTTTCACCTTCAATAAAAACATTTTCCGTATTATTGAAATTAATTGATTCTTTTTCGTCCGGCACAAGGGTTGCCGTAGTCGGCGACTGTAAAACGCGAAAAGCGTCGGACTTGCCCGCCCAGTTAAGCACATAACGCTCATTTTTAAATTCAATGTCATCGCCTAAAGCAGCCTTGAGCTTTTCCCAGTCAATTTTTCCTTCAGTAAATGCTTCGGGGATTAGTTTTTTTAGCTTTTTGAGTTTTTCTTCAGTAATATTCAGCGATTTTCCATCCATTATGCTTTATCCTTATGAAAAAGAACAAGGTTATGCAAGAAGTTTAGTTGCCATTTTTATTAATTCAGGAATGTCTTTTTGAACGGTATTCCAAACGGTATCATAATCAATATCGAAGTATACATGTATCAGGTGATTACGCATTCCTATAATTTGCCCCCAGTGAATTTCAGGATGTTTATCTTTGTATTCTTCAGATATTTTGGATGCTGCCTCACCGATAATTTCTATAGCACGAATGATAGCATGTACTGTTTTGCTGTCATTTGCTAAATCATCAAAAGAATAGCCTTTAGAAAATTTTCTTACTTCATTTGCTTCTTCAAGGATATGTTGCAATCGGATTTTGTCTTCAAGCCAAGGCATATTCTACTCTCGCTTTTGATAAAACATCTTCTCTGAAATAACGACTTAGTTCTGCTGGGGTTCGCAAATCAATCTTTCTGCCTATCATTTCTGTTAATTCGATTTCCATTCCGGCAAAACCCATTAAACCTGGAGTATGTTTTTTATTAAATTCAACAATAATATCAATATCACTATTCGGTTTCAGTTCATCGCGTAGAGCGGATCCAAAAAGCATCAACTTTTTTATATGGTTCTTATGACAAAAAATTTTGAGTTCTTCTCTTGATATACAATCTGTTAAACTAAACATTTTTATTCCTCATATTGATATGGCAAAAATTTAATCTGATAGAGTATACCATATTTCAATTCCCCTTCGCCAATACTATATTGACTTACTGACCCACTTCATTAAACCACCTGCAGATATCAGGTCCTGAATAAATTTGGGAAACGGGCTGGATTTGTAGAACTTGTTCTTTGTAAGATTGGATATAGTGCCTGCTGATAAGTCAACTTCCAGAATATCTCCCTTATCTGCATCCTTGACTGCTTCCTTACATTCAAGAATTGGCAGACCAATATTTATTGCATTACGGTAGAATATCCTTGCGAACGAATTTGCTATGATACATGAAACTCCTGCTTCCTTTATAGATATTGGCGCATGTTCCCTTGATGAACCGCAGCCAAAATTCTCCTGAGCAACAATAATATCGCCTTTCTTAACACACTTAGCAAAAGAGGTGTATATATCCTCCATGCAGTGTTTTGCCAGTTCTTTTGGGTCAGAAGTATTAAGGTATCTTGCAGGAATGATCTCATCTGTATTTACATTGTCTCCGTATTTCCAGGTCTTTCCTTTAAAGTTCATTTTATCTTTATCTCCTCCGGATCTGTTATTCTTCCCTTAATTGCTGATGCGGCTGCAACAGCAGGGCTTGCAAGATATACTTCACTCTTAACGTGCCCCATTCTTCCCACAAAATTACGGTTCGTTGTGCTTACACATCTTTCTCCTTCTGCAAGCACACCCATATGCCCGCCAAGACACGGTCCGCAGGTAGGAGTGCTTATAACTCCTCCGCTCTCCAGAAATATATCAAACAACCCCTTTTTCATAGCATCAGCGTATATCTTTTGAGTTGCAGGAATAATTATAAGCCTTACATACGGATGTATCTTATGTCCCTTCAGTATCCCTGCTGCAATTTCTAAGTCCTGTAGCCTTCCATTTGTACACGAACCTATAACCACCTGATCTATTTGTATATTATCAGCCTCGCTTGCAGGTTTTGTGTTTGACGGCAGATGAGGGAACGATACCTGAGGTTTAATTTTCGACACATCATATTCCCTGATATCAGCATATTTGGCATCTGAATCGCTTTTATATACTCTATAATCTCTTTTTGCAGTATTCTTAATATAATTTAATGTCTTCTCATCAGGTTCGATAATGCCATTCTTTCCTCCAGCCTCTATTGCCATATTACACATTGTAAATCTATCAGGCATAGTTAATCCTGATATAACATCTCCGCAGAACTCCATTGATTTATAAAGCGCTCCATCTACCCCTATATCTCCTATCGTATATAGAATAAGATCCTTACCGCAAACCCACGTATTAAGCATTCCTTTGTAAACAAACTTTATGGTTTCAGGAACTTTAAACCATGCTTTGCCTCTTATCATTGCTGCTGCAAGATCAGTGCTTCCAACGCCTGTTGAAAATGCGCCTAAAGCTCCGTAAGTACATGTATGCGAATCTGCGCCAATGATACAATCCCCGGGAAGAACAAGTCCCTGCTCAGGAAGCAGTGCATGCTCTACCCCCATTTTCCCTATCTCAAAGTAATATTTAATTGTCTTCTTTCTTGAAAAATCCCTGAGTATTTTACACTGCTCTGCTGATTTCACATCCTTGTTTGGGGTAAAATGGTCAGGCACAAGAGCAACTCTCTCTTTATCGAAAACTTGTAAATCCCTATCTTTTTCTTTCTCTATAGCTTCAAATTCGGAGATTGCAATCGGAGCGGTAATATCATTGCCCAGAATAAAATCAAGGTCTGCTTCGATAAGTTCTCCGGGTGAAACTTGAAGAATTGCCTCTTTTTTCTTTCCTGCATGAGCAGCTAATATCTTTTCTGTTATAGTCATTCCCATTTTAAATATCCCCTTTAAATTAAACTAAATATTTCATTAATCCCAATGCTAGGCTGAAGTATATGAGCATGCCTGTAATATCATTAGCAGTTGTTACAAAAGGACCTGTAGCAATAGCAGGGTCAACGTTAAACTTATTAAATATAAGCGGTATAATTGCTCCTATTGTTGCAGCTACGATAATAGCCGTAAACATTGAAGTAAAAAGAATAAGTCCAAAAACAAGCTGACCCTGCCATAATACTCCAACCAATCCTACGACTGAGCCGCATGCAAGTCCCATAATAGAGCCTATTCTTATCTCCCTGAGAAGCATTCTCCGTACCTTTTTGGTATCTATTACACCGGTTGCTAATCCTCTAACTACAATCGTAGATGATTGAATCCCAATGTTCCCTCCCATAGCAGCAATTATGGGTATAAAAAAAGCAAGAGCTATGATTTGTTCCAGAACAAATTTAAACCTGCTTACAACAAGCACACATATTAACTCTCCGATAAGAGTTGTAATGAGCCATGGAAGACGTATCTTGGCAACATTGAAAGCAGACTTTGTCAGGAGTTCGTCCTCTGTCGTTCCAACAGACTTATATGCATCCTCAGTAGCTTCTTCTCTTATCACGTCAATAATATCATCAACTGTTATTATTCCCAGAAGCCTGTTTGAAGCATCCGTAACAGGAACAGCTAAAAGATCGTACTTTGCAACTAGATTTGCAACATATTCCTGATCACTGTCGGGCTTTACACTAATGATGTCCGAAATCATTACACTTTTTAATTTTTTATCAGGATCTGCCATAATTAGTTTTTTTAATGTAACCACTCCGCGAAGATGGTCTTCTCTGTCTGTTGTATATATATAATAACCGGCTTCCACATCCATATCTTTTCGCAGATACTCTAATGTGTCAGCGACTGTGGCATCCTCATGAAAAGATACAAATTCAGTTGTCATTATTCCCCCTGCAGTATCTTTATCATATTGAATTAATTCTGCTACTTCTTCTGCTGCTTCTTCTTCTGTCATTTGGGCCAGAACTTTTAGATGCTCTCCTTCTGGAAGATACTGAAGGATATCGGCAGCATTGTCAGGAGGCATTGTATCAAGCATTTTTGAAAGTCTAATGGGACTCATAGCTTGAACAAGTTTTTTTGCTAACACAGAATCTACTTCATTTAGAACTTCAGCAGTAACCTCTGGCTTAAGCATATTCAGTATTTTCTGCCCTTCTTCAGCTTCTAAGTGACTTATAACATCAGCCACGTCAGCAGTATGAAGCTTATTTAAAAACCTCTGAAGCTTGACAGCAGCATTGCTACTAAGATAATCCTGAACAATGTTTATAAATCTCTCTATCTTCTTTTCCATAAAACCAATTTTCACACGCTCTGTTTATTTGGCATTGAGGCATTATAGCAACGGAAAAGCAATAAAGTCAAAGGGATTTAGAACTTGACACATTAAATTAAACTATGATAGATTGCTTGTGAATTTGAAGCTTTTTAAAGTTTTAAAAGAAATCAAATGTTGGAGGGGAATATGGGTAAATTGATGAAGACTAGTGTTATCCTGTTTTTGATGGTATCTCTCTTATTTGCAGTTGCTACTATGATTATAATAGGACGGAACCAGGACCAAAAGGGGCAAATTGCAAATCTCACTGATGATCTAAACAGAACAAAAGAAGCTAAGGCAGAGGTAGAGGAAAACCTGAAAAACATGACTGCAACAAAAATTTCTCTCGAAAAACAGTTAGCACAAACACAGATAGAACGCGATAGATACAAAACAGCTCTAACATCAGAAAAACAAAAAACAGCCCAATTAACAGATGATATAAAAAAAGAAATTCAAATAAAGGATAACTATAAGACTCAGTTAGACAAAGCTGATTCACAAATTAGTTCTCTCAAATCCCAGAAAGAAAATCTTAATAAAGAGTTAGAAAAAGAATCAGCAAAAAGGATAGCTATTGAAGTGCGTATTGCTAGGCTTCTTGGCAAGGAAATTTCTGAAAAGAAAGTACCTGGGGAGAAACAAGAAAGAAAAGATGTGCCTTTGTTTAATGAAAATATGATAGGAAAGATCCTGAAAATTGATAGAAAAACAGGAATAATTGCTATAGACTTTGAGCGTGACATAAGTAGACACACAGGCAAGAAACTTGTTGTCCTTCGCAATGATAGTCTCATAGACAAGATTACAATCAAGGGAATATATAATACAATAATGGTTTCCAAAATAGATGCATTCGATAATATAAGAAAGATAAAAGATGGCGACACAGTCCAACTTTTGAATCGAGATCCAACAGAAGAGTAGCTAAAAGGAGAACAAAATAATGGAAGATAAGAGAGTAAAACCAATCCATGAAGATAAAAATATGCAGAAGGGACCTGAACTAATACAGAGTTCCAGCATAAATATTGAACCTCCTAAACAAGAAAGTGTTCAAGTCCAACCAAGCAATAAAGTGAGTCAAGCATTAGTTAGGGACAGTGGATCTACTAATGTAATAAAACCTCCAGAAACTACACAAGACATTAATATAAAAAGAAGCGAGAAAGAAGAAAAGCCTGAATTTCTAAAACATCCTCCTAAAAAGTTGGATAAAAAAGAGAAATCAAAATTTATAGGAACCGTTGTAATACTTTCTCTTATTATATCAACATGTTCTATTATATTGCTTTTATTCTGCATAAAGGACACTGCAATACCACGGTTTATTCAACCAGCGATTGATTACTTATACAAAATTGCGCAAAATTACCTGTGAAATTAACCAACAGTGGTTAAAGAAAATCTCTTTAAAGCTATAGCCAAACTTGGTCTAAAACCCGTACAAATAATTGCTTTAAGCTTTATCACAATCATTGCCATGGGAACGCTTTTATTACTGCTGCCCCAATCCAGGAAGCCAGGCATAGACCTCAGTATTATGAACACTTTATTTACAGCTGCTTCAGCAACATGTGTTACAGGACTTACTGTGGTTAATATATCAAACACTTTTACACTTTTTGGACAACTCATTATTCTCTCTCTCATTCAAATCGGTGGACTTGGTCTTATGACTATGGTTGGTTTCTTTTCTATTATTCTAAGAAATATGAGTCTAAATGAAAGCTTAGTTATGCGAGATGCTCTCAATTATGAAACTCTTGACAAAATAGGTCATATGCTCGTATCCATTCTCCTTATCACATTCACAATAGAGATTATAGGGTCAATATCTCTATATCTATTTTGGATAGGAGATTTTATAAGCATTAAAAAAACTCTTTATTTCTCTGTATTTCACGCAATTTCTGCATTTTGCAATGCTGGATTCTCACTGTTCCAGAATAGTTTCGCAAATTATAGTAAGTCTAGTGCTTTTAATCTTATAATCACCTCTTTAATTATACTAGGCGGACTCGGTTTTATAGTAATTACTGATATCATTAAAGTTATTAACCTTAAATTGAGAAAAAAACCAGCCAGATTAAAAGTCCATACAAAATTAGTTCTAATTACCAGTATTATCTTAATAATTAGTGGCACACTTATTCTCTTCTTAATTGAAAACAGGAATTTGTTATGTTCATATTCAATTAAGGAGAAGTTGATGATATCCTATTTCCAATCTATAACAGCAAGAACTGCAGGATTTAATACTATAAATGTTTGTGGGTTAGCGAATGCGTCTTGTCTTGTCCTCATGATTTTTATGTTCATAGGGGCTTCTCCAGGCTCTACAGGCGGTGGAATTAAAACAAGCACACTTGGAATCGCAGTAGTAAGTTTGCGATCATTTATTCAAGGGCAACAAAGGGTAGAGATATTTGGGAGAAGTCTACCCAAGCATTCTTTAAACAAAGTATTCGGAATTATCTTTGTTTCTGCTATATTTATTACGACATGTATTGTAATATTACTACTTACAGAAAGAGCAAGTTTTATGGACATCTTGTTTGAGGAAATATCTGCTTTCGGCACAGTAGGTCTTTCAAGGGGAATAACGCCTAACTTAACTACATCAGGCAAATTAGTAATTACAATCACAATGCTCACTGGTAGGATTGGTCCTCTGGCTATAGCTCTGGCGCTTACAAGAAAGAGAAGAAAGGCTATATATGCATACCCAGAGGAAGAAGTAATTATTGGATAATTAGAGGAGAAAAACAATGACAAAATTCGCAGTAATAGGACTTGGGATGTTTGGCTATAGAGTTGCAGTTACACTTGCTGAGGGGAATGCAGAGGTGATTGCTGTTGATAAAGATCCTAGAAAGATAGAAGCTATAAAGGATAAAGTGACATTAGCTGTAAGAATGGATTCCTCAATTGAAGAAAACTTAGTTTCACAGGGAATAGATAGAGTTGATAGTGTATTAGTCTGTATCGGTGAGAATTTTGAGGCAAATCTACTTACAACTGTCCTATTAAAAAAGATCGGAGTAAAGCAAATAATATCCAGAGCTGCGAACGATATACAATTCCAAATATTAAAACTGGTTGGGGCTGATAGAATTGTCTCACCTGAAGATGACATGGGGAAAAAAATTGCACAAAATCTGCTTATGTCAAGTATCCTGGATTACATTCCTCTCACAAACGGTCATAGCCTGGTTCAAATCAAAACCCCACCAAGTTTTCTACATAAAAAGTTGCGTGATCTACATCTAAGAGACCAATACAAAGTAAATGTTGTAGCAATCAAAGAGCAGGGTGTAGACCATGATGGAAAAACTATAGAAGAAATTCACAGTGTGCCAGACCCAAATCATATCTTTGTAGAAAATGATGTGCTTGTTGTAGTAGGAAGTAACCGTGATATTGAAAAAATAGCAAAATAAGGAACCCTTAATTGTGAAAATAAATCATGGAAAGATTATTGAAGCAGTAAAAGCGATCCTTGAAGCTGTTGGAGAAGATCCAAAAAGAAAAGGACTCATTAGAACACCACAACGTATTGCAGAAATGTATGAAGAAATATTTGCAGGACTGCGTAAAGACCCCAAAAAAGAATTAAAAGTCTCTATTCAAGAAGACCATGATGAGATTGTTCTTGTGAAAGATATCTACTTTGCTTCAATGTGCGAACATCATTTTCTCCCTTTCACAGGTAAAGCTCACGTTGCATATATTCCAAAAGGTAACAGAGTTATAGGCCTCAATACATTAGTCCATGCTGTTGATCTGTTTGCCAAGAAGCCTCAACTACAGGAAAGATTAACCACAAATATTGCTGATGCGCTCATGGAAGTGCTAAAGCCTCAAGGTGTTATTGTTCTAATAGAAGCAGAGCATTTATGCATGACAATGAGAGGCGTTAAAAAACATGGTGCAATCGCAGTTACTTCTGCTGTGAGAGGAATATTTAGGAAAAATAGCAAAACACGCGCAGAAGCTCTAAGTCTTATTAAAAGCAACTAAATATGATAAAGATAAAAAATGGAAGTGTAATTCTTAAAAACAGAATAGAAAAGGCTGATTTATATATACAAGATGGCAAGATATATTTTGAATCCCAAAATCAGTCTCCTGATAGGATAATCGATGCTGAAGGAAAATATATATTCCCGGGTTTCTTTGATATCCATTTTCACGGCTGTAATCTGTTTGATTTTACATTGGGCAAATACAATCCTGAAACAAGATCATTCGATGACTCAGAGAAAGCTTTTTCCGAAGGCATTGCTATGCTTGCAATGGAAAAGGCAAAGCAAGGAGTAACTTACGCATTTCCTACAACAGCTGCAGCTCCGATAAAAAATCTACAAACCTGCTTTGCATACCTAAAAAAATTTATGGAGAGAAAAAGCAATGGATTGCATGGAGCTTTTTTGTATGGATCTTTTCTTGAAGGCACCTTTATAAGCTCTGATTTTTTAGGCGCTCAGTCCCCTACTTATGTGTTTAAACCAAATAAAAAAATATTTAACCAAATAAATGAATCAGGCGCAATTAAATTGGCAAACGTTGTATCTGAATATGGAGAAGATTCTATTAACCTTATAAAACACCTTGTAAACAACAACATTGTTGTTGGGACAGGTCATACAAGAGCGACTTGCCTCCAGATTGAAGAAGCTATAAAAGCAGGATTGAAATACTTTGTACACTTTATGAATGGCCCTACAAACACTTCCTATAAACCGTTTAATGGAGGAGGAGCAGCCGAAGCCGTTCTGAAAAATGATGAAATTTATGCAGAACTTATTTTGGATGGCTATCATGTTAGCCCGGCCTATATTAGAGACGCAATAAGCAGAAAAACTGATACAAAAATTATTGCTGTGACAGACTCTATGTTTCTGACCGGTAAAAACAAAGTTAAAGAATTTGAATTTTTTGGAGTTAAAGGCACAGTGAGTGATAATAGAGATTACTTGGCTGTTAAGGGGGAAAAAAATACTCTTTTCGGAAGTGTACTCACAACAGATAAGGCATTCTCTAATTTATTGTCATGGCTAACACGAAAAATGGAAGGGATATGGATAAGAAGGCACCCTGCATTAGACCTTGAAAGAGCTCTCGTATCTATGGCTAAAATCTTTTCTACAAATAACTGCAATATGCTTGGGCTAGATTCCAGAGGTGTTATTGAGAAGAACAAACAGGCAGATTTGACTATTGGATCTATTTCCGGAGAACAAGGGGATTATGACTTCAAAGTAGAACATACCTTAGTAAACGGAAGAATCGTTTTCTCAACTGATTAAGTCTTCTTATAGATCTTTTCTGGATCAAAAAGCCTCTTTTCTACAACTGTAAAACCATCTTTACCGTACTTTCTATAAAAACATGTTCTATAGCCCGTATGACACGCGCCACCTATCTGCTCAACTTTTATAAGAAGTGTGTCATTATCGCAGTCTATAAGGATATCTTTTACTTTTTGAATATGTCCTGAAGTCTCCCCTTTTATCCACAACTTCTCTCTTGACCTGCTCCAGAAACATGTTCTTCCTGTTTTAAGTGTCGTTTCCAGAGACTCTTTATTCATATATCCCATCATTAAAACCTTTGAGGTCTTAAAATCCTGAACTATTGCAGGAATCAATCCTTTTTTATCAAACTTCACTTGCTCTGCAAGCTTCTTTAAAATCAAATCTCTTTTCATATAGTGCCTTCCCAACTATTACTCCCATCAAATCTTTTATGGAAGCTAGTTTTTCAATGTCATCCAGACAGGAAATTCCTCCGGATGCTATAATTTTTACCGTTTTTCTATTAACCAACTGTTTGAGCCTTTCCAAATTAGGTCCTGTTAACATACCGTCTCTACTTATGTCTGTATAAACAATTGTTTTAATTCCTATATCTTCAACTTTTTCAATTATATCTTTAACTGTAAACTCAGATGCCTTCTGCCAACCTTGGACTGCGACCTTATCGTCCTTTGCATCTATACTAACAATTATTCTTTCGCCAAATTTTGAGTAAACTTGTTTTAAAAAATCAGAAGAAGCACATGCCTGAGTGCCAATAATTACCCATCTTACTCCATTTTTTAGCAATGTATCTACAGTAGAAATATCCCTTATCCCCCCTCCTACTTCAACAGGGATTTTCAATGCTTTACATATAGAGGCAATTATATCCAGATTCTTAATGCTGCCAGTTTTTGCGCCTTCCAAATCAACAATATGGATTCTCTCTGCCCCTTCTTTTTCCCACTTGAGAGCATATTCCAGAGGACTATTCCCATAAATCTTTAAATCGCCGAAATTCCCCTGCTTTAGACGAACTACTTTTCCTTGATATATATCTATAGCAGGAATTACAATCATTAAAGAATACCTTTTGTCGATGGGATAGCTCTACTCTGTCTGGTATCTATTGCTGTTGCCTCATCCAGTGCTTTTCCCAGTGCCTTAAAAATAGATTCATATATGTGATGAGTGTTCTTCCCGTATATAAGATTTACATGTAGCGTAATCAAAGCAGTGTTCACAAATGCACGCATAAACTCCTCTACAAGCTGAACCTCAAACCTTTTTATCTTTTTTGCTGGAGTGCTTACATTAAAAACCAAAAAAGCTCTGCCGCTAATATCGATACTAACTTCTCCAAGTGCCTCATCCATTGGAAGTTTTGCATATCCAAAGCGTTTCATGCCCCTCTTGTCTCCAAGAGCCTTTCTGAGCGCCTCACCAAGGCATATTCCTATGTCTTCAACTGTATGGTGGTCATCCACTTCAATATCCCCACGTGCCTTTAGATTCAAATCAAACAAACCATGCTTTGTCATTAATGTAAGCATATGATCGAAAAAAGGGATCTTCGTTCTTATGTTTGCATTTCCTTTACCGTCTAGAACAAGTTTTAGATCAATATTGGTCTCTTTTGTATCACGTTTTACAACTCCTGTTCTTTTCATCTTCTTCTCCATATTTTTATCCACTACAACAAGATTTACCTTGGCTTATCCAATCCAAACGCTTTATGAAGGACTCGTGCGGCCTTTTTGCCTTCTTCCATATCTACTAAACATGAAATCTTTATTTCAGATGTGCTTATTGTTCTGATATTTATTTTATTTTCACCAAGCGATTGAAACATCTTTGCTGCAACACCTGCATTAGTTCTCATACCAATACCTACTATTGAAATCTTGGCTATATTTTCATCACACTCTATTTTCTTAGGCTCAACAATTCTTTTTAATTTATCTGTAACATTCAGAGTTCTCTTTATATCTTCTTTTGCAACAGTAAAAGATATGTCAGCCACTCCTTTTGCGCTTATATTCTGAATAATCATATCTACGTTTATATTTTCATCTGCTATCCTGCTGAAAATTGTTCCTGCAATTCCCGGCTTATCCGGAATACCAATAATTGATATCTTTGCCTCATCCTCGTTTAATATAACACTTCTAACCAATGCCTCTTCCATTTTCCCCCTCTCTTTTGATATAACCACCGTACCCGTTTTGTTAATAAAGCTGGACCGTATATGCAGCGGGACTTTAAATCGCTGAGCTATCTGCATTGAACGCGGCGCCATTACCTTTGCTCCAAGACTTGCCATTTCCAGCATTTCTTCATAGGTGATGATTTTAATTTTCTTTGCCTCTGGAATTACCCTTGGATCTGATGTAAAAATTCCCTCTACATCAGTATATATCTCACACTCATCTGCGCCCAGAGCCGCAGCAATTGCAATAGCGCTCGTGTCTGAAGCTCCGCGCCCCAATGTTGTTACATCGTTATTAGTGCTTATTCCCTGAAATCCTGCAATAACTACAATCTTCCCTCTTTTAAGTTCTTCCCTTACTCTCTTTGCTCCAATACTCAGGATACGAGCTTTTGTATGGGATGTGTCCGTAATTATTTCTACTTGAGACCCTGTAAAAGATATTGCATCATATCCTAAAGAGTGTATAGCCATTGCGATTAATGCTATTGAGATTCGTTCTCCTGTAGAAAGAAGCATATCCATTTCACGTGTTGATGGAGAATCTGTTATTTCTGCTGCCATTTTTATCAAATTGTCAGTAGTTTTACCCATAGCAGAAACGACGACGACGACATTGTCATACCTGCCTCTGGCTTTAACAATCAGTTTTGCTACATGCTTGATTCTCTCTGCATTTGCTACTGACGTTCCACCATACTTCTGTACAATAAGACTCATAACTCACATTCCTATAATTTTTAGTATTTTATCCACTTTGGCTTCTGCTACAACAGGTTTCTCAACACTCTCTATTGCGCGATCCGGATCCTTTAAACCATGACCAGTAAGAACACAAACCGTTATCTTTTCTGAATGATTAGCTGAATTCTGCTGTTTTTTAAAATAATCATCTTTTGCCAATTTAATTACCCCTGCCACACTCGCTGCTGATGCTGGTTCAACAAAAACCCCATCCTCCTTTGCTAGTAATTTATAGGCTTCGAGAATCTCATCATCTGTAACTGCATATATTAGTCCTGATGACTCATCCCTTGCTTCCTCAGCCTTTTTCCAGCTTGCCGGATTACCAATTCTTATTGCAGTTGCAATAGTCTCAGGATTACGAACAATCCCCCCTCTTACAATGGGTGCTGCTCCTGCTGCTTGGAAACCCAGCATTCTAGGAAGATTTCCAATCTTACCCGCTTTTTTATATTCCTTATATCCCATCCAGTACGCTGTAATGTTCCCCGCGTTACCGACTGGAATTGCATGAAAGTCCGGCGCTCTTCCATCAAGCTGGTCACAAACTTCAAAAGCCCCTGTCTTCTGTCCTTCGATTCTGTATGGATTTATTGAATTTACCAGAGTGATAGGATAATTATCTGTTATCTCTCTGACTAGTTTGAGAGCATTGTCAAAGTTCCCTTTAATGGCAATAACCTTTGCACCATGGATAAGCGCTTGAGCAAGCTTGCCCATTGCAATTGCGCCTTCTGGAATTAGCACAATGCAATTCAGCCCTGCTCTAGCAGAATATGCTGCGGCTGATGCTGAAGTATTGCCTGTTGATGCGCACATTACTGCTCTTGATTTCTCCTCTAACGCTTTTGAAATTGCCATTGTCATTCCACGGTCCTTAAAAGAACCTGTTGGATTTGCTCCTTCAAATTTTAGGAATACTCTTGTTTCTGTTATATTTGAGAGCTTCTCAGAAAAGATCAAAGGAGTATTGCCTTCATTAAGTGTTACTATCGGAGTAGCCTGAGACACAGGAAGATATTTTCTGTATTTATTTATAAGACCGTTCCACATAAGCTAACTCGCTTTCTTAAAATCTAATCTTTGACTTATTACTAAAACCAGTTTTGCTGATAGATAACCAATCATGCTGCCTGCAATTACATCAAATGGATAATGCACTCCTATATAGACTCTGGAGAAGGCAACTAGAAAAGCCAATAAATAAAATAATAGCCATTTTTTATAATAGCTAGACAACACTGCCGCTGTTGAAAAAGCAGTCTGGGAATGACCTGATGGAAATGAGCCCACATACAATTTTTGTCCACATATATTTATATTCATAAATTGAGACAATGGCCTTGGTCTCTGAATAAGCTCCTTTAGAATATGAACGATTATCCCTCCAAAAAGAATAGCAATTATTGATATGACGAGTATTAATAAAGCATTTCTTCTGTCAAAGATTAATAGGCTTACTACTATAAACGGGATTAGGAAAAATCCATTTCCCAGTTGCGTCAATGCGAACATTACGAGTCCCATACATGAATTCCAGAGATGCTGATTAATAAATAGGAAAATTGACTGGTCTATTGATATAATATAGTCAAGCATCAATCTTCAACTCGTATGATCACGCTTTTACTTTTAATAATATCCAATTTATCAATCTCTCTTATTGCTGAGTAAATATCTTTTTCCTTTGCCTCGTGAGTCATCATGATAATTGGAACAGCACCTCTTTGTTTTCTATCCTTCTGAATTACTGAAGTTATACTGATCTTACACTTACCCAATATGCCAGAAATTTTTGCAAGAACTCCAGGCTCATCTACTGCTGAAAATCTAATATAACACCTTAACTTGTTCTCTGTTATTTTCTTCATGCTTAAACGTTTATCAAAAGAATAATTATCAGTTATTTTGCTCTCGATCTTTGTCTTTGCAACAATATCAATAATATCTGAGTAAACAGCATTAGCTGTTGGCATTTGTCCTGCTCCAAGTCCATAGAACATCATTTCTCCAATACTGTCGCCACGTAGATATATTGCATTATACACATCAGATACAGAAGAAAGTAAATGTTCCTTGGAAATCAATGCTGGATGCACACGAACATCTAATCTGTTTCCATCCCTGTTTGCTATGGCCAGAGGTTTAATTACATACCCTAATTCCTCAGCATATTGAATATCATCCAACGTTATATGTTTAATCCCTTCCACATAAATATGATCCAGATTAACTCTTGTTCCATAAATAATAGAGCTGAGAATCGCAATTTTATGAGCAGAATCAATACCATCTATATCAAGAGAAGCATCAGCTTCTGCATACCCGGAGCTTTGAGCCTCCTTTAAGGAAGAGCAAAAAGTCTGCCCATCCAGAGACATTCTGCTAAGTATGAAATTAGAGGTTCCATTAATTATTCCCAAAACCGATCTTATATCTGATGAACGGAAGCTATCTCTAATAGCTTTTATAATAGGAATGCTTCCGCCAACACTTGCTTCGAAATTTATATGCACATTATTATCTTTTGCTGTTTGAAAAATCTCATCGCCATGAGTCGCAAGAAGAGCTTTATTAGCTGTTACAACATGCTTTTTATTTTTCAATGCATCAAGTATAAACTTCTTTGCAGGTTGTATGCCTCCTATTAATTCTACAATTATATCAACTGAGGGGGCATTCAACACTCTGTTCACGTCAGTAGTAAGTAAAGCTTTATTAACCTTCACAGATCTAGGCGTTGTGATATCTAAATCCGCTATATGTTTTAACTCTACCTGTTTCTCCTGCTGAATTATTTTTATAAGACCTGTGCCTATTGTCCCAAACCCTATAAGTCCAACTCCAACCTTTTTCATTTATTTACCTCAATTTTTTCAGTGCAGATTTCATTCTGTTCATGCCTTCTTTTATGTTCTCCATTGATGTAGCGTATGACATCCTGATATGCTCTCCAGAGCCAAAGGCAGATCCGGGAATAACGCCGACTTTGGCAATGTCCAACAGGAAATTACATAAATCAATATCTGTATTTATCTTCTTGTCGTTATATTTTTTTCCGTAATATGCAGATATATTCGGAAATACATAAAAAGCCCCTTTTGGCTTCTGACATGAGACATTGTCTATATCATTTAATCTTCCTACGATATAATCACGTCTTTTACTGAACTCACTTACCATTTTAACGACATCATTTGTTTTTTTCTGTATAGCGGTTAAAGCCGCTTTTTGAGAAATGGATGTCGGATTGGATGTGCTCTGGCTCTGAAGCTTGCCTGCTGCTTTTATTATATCTATATCTCCAGCCGCATATCCGATTCTCCACCCTGTCATGGAATAGGTTTTTGAAACTCCATTTACTACTATAGTACGCTTTTTAATATCACTATTCAAAGACGCTATACTAATGTGTTGCAGGCCGTCATAGATTATTTCCTCATAGATTTCATCTGAAATTACAAAAATATCTTGTTTGCAGGCAATATCTGCAACCTCTGTCAACTCATCCCTTGAGTATACGGTTCCACATGGATTTGAAGGGCTGTTAATAATTAGAATTTTTGTTCTTCCTGTTATAGCATTTTCCAATTCACTAGGCGAGATTTTAAAGGCATTCTTTTCAACACCTTGTATGAAAACAGGTTTTGCTCCAGCAAGCTTTGCCATATCAGGATAACTAACCCAATAAGGTATTGGAATAATAACCTCATCATCCGGATTACACATAACCTGAATAAGGTTATAAAGAGAATGCTTTGCTCCGCATGAAATAATAATTTGTTCCGGCGTATAATCCAGCCCATTATCATCTCTAAACTTATCGCAAACTGCCTTCTTAAGTTCCAAGATTCCTGATGCAGGTGTATATTTTGTGAAGCCACTCTTTATTGAAGAGATAGCAGCATTCTTAATATATTCAGGAGTATCAAAATCTGGCTCTCCAGCACCAAAACCAATTACATCTATCCCTTGCGAACGCAATGTCTTTATTTTGGCAGTTATAGCTAATGTAGCCGATGGCTTTATATTTATTATTCTATCAGATAATTTTTGCATTTTATTATCCTATCTCTGCCATCTTCTGTCCAACCTTGACCATATCTCCCTCTTTGACAAGAATATCCTTCAAAACACCGGATACTGGTGCAGGAACATTAAACGTAGCCTTATCCGTAAGCATCTCAATTACATCGTCCCCTTCATTTACTTCGTCCCCTTTTTCGCACATCCAAAAGGAAACTGTTGCTTCTTCAATCCCCTCTCCAAGTTCCGGTAAAATAAAATCCACGTTATTATTTATCCTTTAAATTATTCCAAATTTTCTTGCTACGGATTATATAACATAACTACTCCCCCAATCAATAACAATAACGTCTCAGCTTGCAGATGCAAACAGCTCATCTGCTTTATATGAACTTCTAACAAAAGGACCTGAAGCAATAAAAAACCCTTTATCTTCGGCAAGTTTTTTATATTCCTCAAACATTTCAGGCGTAATAAATTCTTTAACAGGAAAGTGATTTTGTGATGGAGATAAATATTGACCGAGCGTTAATAAATTACAGCCAACGCTGCTTAAATCGTCCATAACTTTTAAAACCTCTTTTTTTGTTTCTCCAAGCCCCAGCATTATACCTGATTTAGTAACTATGTTTGAATCAAACTTTTTTATCATTCCAAGCAAATTAAGAGATGTTCTATAATCTGCTTCCTGCCGCACATTCTCATATAAACTGGGAACAGTCTCGAGATTATGACCAAATACATCAGGTTTGCTCCGCGCAACCTGTTCTACACAATACTCTTTGCCTTTAAAGTCAGGGGTAAGAATCTCTATCACAATATCTGGAATATTGTTTCTAATCTCTGTTACAACATTTACAAATTGGCCCGCTCCATAATCTTTGAGATCATCTCTTGTTACCGAAGTTATAACAACATATTTTAATTCTAATTCAGAAACTGCCTTGCTCAATCTTTTCGGCTCATTTTTATCGACTGACAATGGAATGCCATGCTTTACTGCACAAAACCTACAGTTTCGCGTGCAAACATCCCCGAGTATCATAAAAGTCGCAGTATGACGAGAAAAGCATTCTCCTATATTAGGACACTTTGCACTTTCACATACTGTATTTAAGCTTAGTTTTTTAAGGATATGCCTTGTTTCTTCCGTAGCCTTTATATCCGGTATTCTTTTTTTGAGCCAATCAGGTAATTTTTTATGCATATCTCATATCTCTACTGAAACAATCCCCAAATTCAGTTATAAGAACCTGTTTTGCTTTCTGCACGTCAGTTTGTTTTTCTGCTAATTCATCCAGAGATGTTACTGCTTTATCCTTTATACCACATGGAGTTATCATCCTAAAATGTTCCTTGTTCGGATTAATGTTTATACAGAATCCGTGAAAAGTCGTCCATTTACTCACTCCAATACCTATTGCCGCAATCTTTTCATTTCCTATCCAAACGCCAGTGTAATCATTTATTCTGCCAGCCGTTATTTTGAAACGCGACAGGAATCTAATTATTACTTCTTCTAAGCTCCTCAGATAAAGATGTATATCCTTGTTCCATTCCGCGAGATTTATAATTGGATAACCTACTATCTGACCAGGCCCATGATAGGTTATATCCCCTCCCCTATCTACCTCGTAAACTTTTATTCCATTTTTTCCCAGAACCTCATTACTGACAAGGATGTTTTCCCTGCCGCCTTTTCTGCCTATTGTAAATGTTGGAGGATGTTCTGTTAATATAAGTGTGTCTGGAATCTCATTCTTAATCCTTTCAGACAGTATTTTTTTCTGAAGACTATAGGCTTCCATATAATCCTTAAGCCCAACGTCCAAAACGTTACATACCGCTTTCATCTAAATGCCTTTCTCCATTGCCACAAAATCTATTCATAAATTTTAATTATTTTTTTATAACGTTATGATTGAGGCAGCTTTCAAGGTCGCTCTCCAATCGTAATGTTTGAGAGTCCTATTTCTATCTATTTCCCTCTCTTTTGTGTGCGTACCAGTTCGTATATTAAATCATAAGCGAATGTAAGTTCTTCAATTGAGCAATGATCTTGAACAAAGTGGCTTGTACAAAGAAGCAGACCTCCGTCTCTGAATATGCGGACGATTCGTTCAATGTTACGTTTCAGTCTGTCGAGGTTCCCGAATCCAATAGTGGTCTGAACGTCAAGCCCACCCATGATGACGAAATGCTCTTTGTATTCTGCCATATAGCGCTGTATGTCCATCCCGGCTGATTCCTGGTAGGGGTGCAGCACATTGTATCCGAGTTTGACAATACCGTCCAAGACTTGGGATACGTTTCCATCGCTGTGAAGACTGAGGTATGCGCCCCGCTGCTTCACGGCATCACAGGTGAATTTGTGATATGGATATATCAAATTCCACCAAGTCTTTGGATTGAACATGAGCGTATGCTGAGATCCCCAATCGTCGGATACATGGATCATGTCCACACCAAGATCAAGGCAGTTCATTGCAAACTTCCTGTTCCACTCGGCTTGTCGCCGGTAGACCTGTCGGAGGTCGGATTCGTACAGCGCCAGATACATGAGATGATTCTCGATTCCGAACGGCCCATTGAGACATTCAAAAATGCCGGGGGTCTGGACGTACACGAATCGGCCTCGCTGGGACTTGTGGTGATCAATGTCCGCACGGAGCGTGTCATAGGTGTCGTTCCGGTCAGAATCGGACAATGGAATTTCGAGAAGGATTGAAGGTTCGATGATACCACCATTTTGTACGCGAAGACGCTTGAGGTCTTCCTTGGCATAGGGTGATGGACCGCCGAAAAGATGGGCAAAATCGAATTCATATCGGTCCTCAAAGGCATCTACCGACCCAAATGTGGCAGAGATCTGTTCCTCCAGATTCGCTCGAACCCATGCATATATGGGAATCCGATCCGGTTTCAGGTGCTCAATAACTGCAATTACTCTCTCTCTTGATGTCATTATGCCCCCCAATATTAATCGTTGAAATTTGCTGTTACTTTAGAATTACTATACTTAAAAACGACTTAGAACCTCAATAAAAAATGGAAACGAGATTGCCTCAGGATTTTATCATTCGCAATGACATTTTTATCGTCATTTGTATTACTAAAATAAAAGCGTGCTCAACTTGCTTGTCACCCCATGAAGTGTGGATGACGAAACCTTGCAGCAAAACTCAGCATTTCTGACCTTCCAATCCAGACTTTTCACCTGATCAGATAGAATAACTCCTGATAGTTTCAATCCCTTTGGAATGGATACTTCAAATGGATAGCCTTTTGCTTGGCTTGTAATGGGGCAAAAGATAGCAAGCCCAACCTTTTGATTATAAGACTTTGGAGATAAAACAAGAGCTGGCCTGCGTCCCATCTGCTCATGTCCTGCTTGAGGGCTAAAACTAATCCAGACCACATCGCCACAGTCAGGACAGTAGCTCTGAGACATTACCATGTCTCCAAACCAACAGAATGCCCCGTATCAATCTCTGAATGGAGATTATTCTTTGAAACACCCTTAAGAAGAAATTCTAAAGTATACTTCCGTTCATCAGCAGGCTTGACAATCAGCTTACCATCAATTGTCGTTAAATCCACGATAGTCCCCTGCTTTAAGTGAGTATCAATCGCAAAAACTCGCGGAATTCGCAATGCCAAACTATTTCCCCACTTTTGAATTTTTATATTCATAATTACCTCTCTTTTTGTATCTACAATGAGTATACACAATTGTGGATATTTTGCAACAAAAAAATAAATTTAAGCTTTTTTAGGCAAACTTATAGCAATACTATCAACATCCTCTGCTGCTTCCATAATTGCTTCAGATATGGTCGGATGTGCATGAATTGTTTCCGCAAGTTCCTTGTATGTACATTCGGCCTTTATTGCTAGCACACACTCAGCGATCAGTTCTGTTGCATGAGGAGCAATCATTCTCACTCCCAAAATCTCATCCGTATCCTTGTCAGCTATAATTTTAACCAAGCCTTCTGTCTCTCCTATACACATTGCCTTCCCACTTGCCATTAGAGGGAATCTGCCTATCTTTATCTCATGAGTTTCTTTTGCTTTTTGCTCAGTTAAACCAACTCCTGCTACTTCAGGATCTGTATAAACACAGGATGGTATAGCCTTATAATCCATTTTTGAATCCATACCCATTATATGCTCCACAGCCACAATTCCCTCCTTTGAAGCAACATGCGCAAGCATAGGGCCTAGCGTAATATCTCCTACCGCATAAATATGTGGAATATTTGTCTGCATATACTCATTTACAAGAATTCTATTTTTATACAGTTTTATTTGATTCTCTTCTAATCCAATTCCAGAAATATTTGAATTCCTTCCAACAGCAACAAGCACTCTATCCACTTCAAATGTCTTATCTTCTGACAAATATACATTTGCTGAAGAGTTCCTCTTTTCGACTCTAGCAACTTTTGCTTGAGTAAAAATTTCAATACCTCTCTTTTTAAAAATGTTCTCAAGCTGACTTGCAATTTCATTATCCTCTTCTGGCAGTATATGATCCATCATCTCAACTAGTCTTACTTTGACTCCAAAAGAATTGAAAATATCTGCAAATTCACAACCAATAGCGCCTGCCCCTATTATTAAAATACTTCCAGGTAGATTATCACAAGAAAGAACCTCTCTGCTTGTCTGGATTATTTCTCCATCCGTTGGAATATTAGCCAATTTCATAGGTTCTGAACCAGTTGCTATTATTACATTGCTTGCATCCACTTCAGATTGTTGGGAATTATTTGTTATTCTTATTACTCCGGGAGACATAATCTCTGCTTTCCCTTTTACTGTTTCAATACCGTTGCTTTTGAACAAAAATTCTATACCCTTTGTCAGCCTGTTAACGATCTGATTTTTCCTATTTATGACTTTCCCATAATCCAGAGATATGCCAGAAGTATTTATACCAAACTTTCCCGCGCTAATGAGATTTCTATACATTTTTGCT
Organism: bacterium; assembly: GCA_018812485.1. Taxonomy (NCBI): domain Bacteria; species bacterium. The sequence continues at coordinate 41,632 of JAHJDO010000075.1, forward strand.
GAATGAAGAATAGCCTTTGTGGGAATACATCCTCTGTTAAGACATGTTCCTCCAAGCACGCCATCCTTTTCAACAACACAAACCCTAGCTCCTAACTGCGCTGCTCTTATCGCCGCTACATAGCCGCCTGGGCCTCCACCAATTATTCCAATATCATATTTCGCCATTGTTCTTCTCCCCTTTCACATTTTCTCAGGCGCAGATATACCAAGAAGTCTGAGTCCATTTGCCAGCACAATTCTGGTAGATTTAATAACCAATAGTCTTGCAGCTGTCAATTCTTTATTTTTGGTAACAACACGGTTTTTATTGTAAAAGTTATGAAATATTCCAGCAAGTTTTAGTAAATATCCTGCTATTCTGTGAGGCGCATAAGTTAGAGCGCTAATTTCGCATATATCTTTAAATCCAGCCAATGTCTTTGCTAATTCAATATCCTCTGGCTTATTTATAAGCTCTGTATTGGGATTATCAACTTTCTCCTCTCCGGCATGTTTTAATATATTACATATCCTTGCGTACGCATACTGAACATAATAAACAGGGTTTTTGGAAGACTCCTCCCTTGCTAAATTCAGGTCAAAGTCAAGATGGCTGCTCTGTGAGCGCATAAGAAAGAAAAACCTTGCAGCATCCTTGCCGACCTCCGCTAATAAATCTCTCATTGTCTCAAACCTGCCAGCTCTTTTAGACATTTTAATTTTCTCTCCACTACGCATAAGATTAACCTGCTGAACTATAAAAACATCCAGCCATTTCTCATCAATACCTAACGCTTTCATAGCCATTTTCAATCTTTTTATATGCCCGTGGTGGTCAGGACCCATAAAATCAATGGCTTTATCAAATCCCCTCTTAAACTTATCAAGATGATATGCAATGTCTGCCAGAAAATAAGTTGGCGCTCCATTAGCCTTTCTCAGAACTCTGTCCTCGTCGTCACCAAACTCTTTGGACCGAAACCACGTCGCTCCATCCTTCGGATACGCAAAATCGTTCTTTTTTAATTCTTCCAAAGTATTAGAAACTTTGCCTGAATCATGAAGTGTTTTCTCGCTGAACCACACATCAAACTTAACTCCAAAATCCTCCACATCGCGCTTTTGGTCGCCTAATATCCTTGAAAGATAAAAGTATCTACATCTATTCCACACATCACCATCTATCTTATCCAGCAAACTCCTGCCATATATTTTATCTAGCTCTTTCACCATATCCTTTACATAGTCACCATGATAGCCTTCTTCTGGAAATGGAAAATCGGGATCGTATATCTGTTTATATCTTGCAATAAGTGATTCAACAAACCTTGAAACCTGTTCTCCTGCATCGTTTACATAGAATTCTCTTTTTACATCGTATCCATTAAACGAGAGAATATTGCACAAACTATCGCCAATAGATGCAGCTCTTGCGCTCACTACATTAAGGGGCCCGGTGGGATTTGACCCTACAAATTCCACAAGGATCTTTTTACCCTCTCCCGTATTACTTCTGCCATAATTCTCTCCTGCCAAAACAACTTCTTTAAAGACATCTATCCAGAACTTTTTGCTGATGTAAAAATTTATAAATCCAGGTTTAACCAGCAGAACTTTATCTATTAATAAATCTTTAGACAAGGACTGCTGAATATTTTTACATAACTTTTCACCTATACTAATTGGAGATTCTTTTAATTTATGCGAGTGCATCATTGCTGCGTTTGTTGAAAAATCACCAAATTTTTCATCTTTTGTTCTTTCCACTGAAATATATAGACCTCTAATAGAATATATTTCTTTAATGCTTTCTTGAACTATTTTTACTATGTGTTCTTTAGCTTTATTAATCACTTTTTTTTCTCTTTTTCCAGAAACCAGTTTAATGCCTTAACTGACCTTGGATGAATTAGCACCTTTTTCTTTACTAAATATGGAATCTTCTTTCTTAGAATAAAAAGCATTGCTCTATCTATATCTTTCTCTGCTGCTTTTCTTGCATCTACTACTCCTTTATGCCCTCTGGCTAATTCAATAAAATCTGCTACATATACAATCTTTGCGATACCAGACATCGCAGGAGCTGCTGTTGTATGATATCGTATTGCGTTTAATATTTGAGGGTCTGTTATTCCAAAAAACTCATTAGCGAGCTTACTGCCAACTGGAGCATGAAGCAGGGACTCTGTCTCCAGTTCAAGCTTATCAACCGAAATCTTATATTTTCCAACGCTATATATCAGTTCATCATACGGCATTGATTTTGCGCAATCGTGAAGAAGAGCTGCAAGCTCGACCTTCTTCTCTGAAGCACCAAATCTTCTTGCTAAGTCAAGTGCAGTTTCACATGTTGAAAGAGAATGAGCATATATTTGGTCATTAAGCATTCTTTTGAGTTTTTCTTTGATCACCTTTGAAATTTCAAGATGTCATAATCTTCGTATAAGTGAAACCATCTCTGTCCTAGACATGCGCTGCTCGAGAGTTCAACGTCCTCTAAATAAGAAGAAAAATCATATCTGCATAATGCAAAACGCCACTGTTCACCATTTTGAGGAGTCCTGTCAATAGTGTCTTTTAATGAAGAAAAAGGTATTGCTACCTCAAGTGTCCATTTCCCATCTTCATCTTTCCAGTTATTCAGTGTGCCATACACCTTTGTTGCACTTTTCAGGTTTGATTCATAAGCTGTGCAATGTTTATCATTATCACTTACTCCACGGCTTGAATAAAATATATCCCATGTTACATTCTTAGGGCTTATCTCAAACTCGTAATATGAACATTTGCTTTTTCTCGGTTTTAGGAATATTTCAAGAACGTCCTCCCTGCACAAAACAGCGTCATGTTCTTCTATTGTAGCCCATATATCTTTGTCCTCTGCTTCCATGGCAATGTAGAGATAATCTTTATCCCAGAGAAGTCTAGCGGTAGTCTTTGAGATTGCCTTGCGATGAGGCTGCTTGGTAACCCAGCGCTCAAGACGGTAAAATGTGATTTTTTTTGCTTTCTGCCAGCAGGGCTCATCAAAGACACCATCAATTGCTACTTTTTCCTCCGTATATTGGCATATATACTCTTTAGGCGCTTTTTTATCCCATTTGCCAAAATTCCACGAAAACCCTAGAAGCCCTAAAGCAAGAATAAGAACAGATGTAACAATAGATGCGAATTTAAAAACATTTTTTTTGCTTGCATTTCCCATATCGACTCCCCTTGTTATTTACTGATAATTCAATTTCAGAATAAATTATTAAGTCTATCTTTGCAACAATTATTTTATAATCCCTTAATGCATAACATGTTCTGAAATATCTCATTCTACATTGAAATAGAACTAACAGTCTGTTAATATAATCGAAATGAAAAAAGCTTATATATACATAGGTCTTTGTATCTTTCTTCTTACCTTCATTTTAAGTGTGCTTACTGTTGTTGATTATGGCATAACCTGGGATGAACCAATCTATATTTCCTACATTCTTCATCAAATTGATTGGCTAATTTCCCCGCATCCTTTCTTAGAAAGCACAATAGAAAAATTCTGGCAGTTTGAACCACATCCACCTCTTGTAAAATATATTATGGGTGGAGGTTTATTGTTGCTACACAAATTTATTGGCATTCTATACGCTTGTAGAATCCCTATGTGCCTATTATTTTCTCTTCTTATAACCTCTGTTTATTTCTTTAGTTTAAGATACTACAATATTCATACTGCTCTTTTTTCCTCTTTATCACTATTCTTAATGCCTCGTGTTTTTGCGCATGGACATTTTGCAGTATATGATGTCCCTATTGCTCTAGTCTGGTTTATTGTGACCTGGGCATTTATCAAAGGAACTAGTTCTACAAAATGGAGCGTATTCGTCGGCCTACTATGTGGACTTGCTTTATTAACAAAGGAGAACGCAGTATTTTTAATAATCCCTCTTTTATTGTGGGGACAAATATATAGAAGAAAATCCTATGCAAGCAATGTGTTCTTTATTTTTTTTCTCTCTCCACTAGTTCTTATAGCACTTTGGCCAAGACTATGGTACGACCCTTTTTCTAACATTATTAAGTTTTATATGTATCATGTGAAACATAATCCTGTTAATGTTTTTTATCTTGGAAAAATTTATGGCACACAACCTGCTCCCTGGCACTATCCAGTCCTCCTTTTGCTAACAACCGTTCCCTCTGCAACGCTCTTATTATCAATATACGGAATCCACGCATATATCAAAAAACATCTTAAAGATGAAATTTTAGGCATTGTCATTATAAATATTCTATTTTTATTAATACTAATGTCATTACCAATAGCTCAAAAATATGACGGTATAAGACTTTTTATGCCTATATTCCCTTTTTTAGCTGTGCTTGCAGGCGTAGGATTCTTTGAACTATATAAGAGAATAAGCACATTTACTAAAACATATAAATTCTTAGCAAATGGACTTTACATATTATTGCTTCCTGCATTAATAAGTCTGGCATGCATGCATCCGTATCAAACATCCTATTACAACATGTTTATTGGTGGAATTAGAGGAGCACATAAACTGGGAATGGAAACTACTTACTGGGGAGACTGCATTACAGGGAAAACCATAAAATTTATAAATAATAATACTCCGAAAAACGGACGCGTTATATTTTGTCCGGTTGGCAGTTTTGTACCAAGATACTATAAAGAAACAGGTCTGTTGAGAAAAGACATAGAAATAGCTGATATCAATGATGAGAATTTTGATTATCTGATTCTTTTATCAAGACAGGGAATGTTTAATGACAAACTGTGGGAAATATATAAACATGGGAAGCCAATATATGAAGTGTCTTATCAAGGAGTACCTTTCTTAAAGATATACAAAAGAGATGTTCTTTTGCCCAAATAGGGAACGGTCAACACATCATTACCCCCCTGGGCAGAAAAGGACTGATCTAATCTGATGGCTACATCAAGGTCAATAGGCGGAATCATAAGCAAGCGCTTATCCAAATCAGGCACTTTCTCTCTAGCCAACTGCCATGGCGTTTTATTCTCTTTGTAAGTATTGGGTCTATGGAGATTAAAGAATAGCTGGTAAGAGTAAGCTTTTTGCATAAAGTTTAACCGATTTTTGGCAGGTTCTATCTCATAGAATTCTATTTCAATGAGATTATGGACAGTTTCAACATCAGCCTGCATTCTATGAGCGCCGGGGAATATGGTTCTGTGTACTTGTCCCGGCATAGATTCTATGGCCAAGGTATAAGCAGAAGGAGATTTGGACTGCCAGCTGCCGCAGTACTCCGATCCATTGTCTGTTTGTCTTATGGAATTAGCAGGCAGTACGTTAAATTTACGTAACCAGTAGTTTATGTAGTTAGCGAATATGGTGGAATGGGTTAAGCTTCTTTCGTCGGCAAACCCTAAAAATTGGATACCACAGCTTACTTCTCTATAAGTATACTGAACTCTAGGCAGTTTAAGCTGAGTCATTCGAGTCCAGTATTCAGGGATATCGTTTAAATCTTTAGTATCTTCCATGGCGTGTCCAAACAAAGCGAACTGTTTCTTAACTTCGCGAAGGTTATTCTTGGTCTTATACTTCTTAATCCTTCTTCTTGAATGGACGTTGGCTTCCCGCCAGATCTTACGCATAGTTTTAGGAGACAGACTGATATCTTCCAACGCCTTTATTTGTTCAGCCCCCAGCCGTTTGTATTTCTTTTTTAATTTTATAGCATGCTGTTTAATTTCCTGCGGTGTTTCTCTTGGAGAAGTATGGGGTCTTCTCGAACGGTCTGCTAAACCTGCATAACTCTCTTCAGTAAGGCGTGTTATCCACTTACGCACGACACAGGGACTTGTATTGTATGCTCTGGCAGCAGGTTTACGGCCATGCTTTAAGGCGAACTGAACCATCTGGTAACGGTGAGCCCTTTTGTCTTTACAATTTCTCATAATTTGATAGTATCGCACTGGGCACATAATGATATCCTCCTCTTTATTTGGGGAAAATTTAAGGAAGGTATCTTAATATATTATGTGCCCTTTTTTATTACCATTTTATCCATAGGATCGTTAATGTAGTCATCCCATTCTCTAACCCTCCGCCATTTCTGGGAGAGACTGTCCCGCTCAGACCAAACAGTAACCGGAACGTATTGCTCGGTTTCGTTAGTTTGGATAGCGAGAATCTTGTCCCCAATCCGTCAAACAATCGTTTGAAACATGATGCTTCTTTCTTTATCTCCTTAAATATTCTCGTAGATATTATTAATATTTTCCTGACCCCATCCCGAAAGCTTTCGGGATGGGGTCCCTTGTATCCTCCACCTAGGGGGTAAGGATGTATCTTACCATTTCTATTCTTTTGCCCAAATCCTTTTGACAAAACTAGAGTGAGTTGGTATAGTATGAGGCCTCTTAAAACAGGAAAATCTGATATGAATTTAATAGAAGAAATCAGAAATAAAGCAAAGTCTGACAGGAAAAGGATAGTCTTGCCTGAGTCACAGGATATAAGAGTAATACAAGCTGCATCCATACTGGAAAAGGAGAAGATTGCTGACCCTATACTATTAGGAAAAAGAGAGAATATAATTAAAGCAGCAAAACATGCCGGTATAAATATAGAAAACGTGAAAGTAATTGATCCAGAACAAAAAGTAACAGATGAAGACATTGAATTGTTTTATGATATGAGGAAACATAAAGGCATAAGTAAGGAAGATGCCTGTACACTAATTAAGCAGCCTCTATTATACGCTGCTTTGATGGTGAGAAAAGACATGGCTGATGGTTCAGTAGCAGGGGCAGTAAATACTACTGCAAATACACTGCGCGCTGCAATATGGCTAATAGGCCCTGCAAATGGTATAAAAGTAGTCTCAAGCTGCTTTGTTATGATTGTTCCGGACTGCGTTTATGGAGAGCATGGTGTTTTTATATACGCTGATGCAGGTATTGTGCCAAATCCAACATCTGAAGAGCTTGCTAGTATTGCCATAGCATCTGCAAAAACAGCCCGCATGTTCATAAAATCTGAGCCAAAGGTTGCTATGCTCTCATTCTCAACAAAGGGAAGCGCATCTCATGAGCTTATTGATAAAGTAATAAAAGCTACTGAGCTTGCAAAAAAAATGTGTCCTGATTTGCAAATTGACGGAGAGCTACAAGCAGATGCTGCTATTGTTCCTGAAATTGCAAAAAGAAAGTCTTCTCAAAGCAATGTTGCAGGAAAAGCAAATGTACTAATATTTCCAAATTTAGAAGCAGGTAATATATCGTACAAATTAACTCAGTACTTAGCAAAAGCACAAGCATTAGGTCCTCTGCTACAGGGACTTCAGAAACCAGCACACGATTTATCTAGAGGATGTAGTGTAGCAGATATTGTTAACATATCTGCCATTGCAGCTATACAAGCCCACTCTGCCTAGGATTAAGAATAAATGTAGGGGTCGGATAAATCCGACCCGAAACTTAGAAAAAAAGGAGATTAACAGTGGCACTTCCAAAAAGGAAATTTTCAAAGTCGAGACGGGATAAAAAACGCACGCATAAAAAGTTATCATTACCTGCAATGGCTACATGTTCACATTGCAGTCAGACCAAATCTCCACACAGAGTTTGTCCTCATTGTGGGTACTATAATGGTAAAAAAGTAGTCGAAATTAAGAAGGCTTCATAATATGAAAATAGCAGTAGATGTTATGGGCTCTGATAAAGGGCCTTCTGTAGTTATACAAGGAGCGTTAGATGCTGCTAAAAAACAGACCTTTGACCTTATACTGGTTGGAGACGAGAAAATAATAAAAAGAGAGTTAATACAGCATGGATATACGGGTTCTAGTATCCAGATCAAACATGCATCTGAAATCATAGCAATGCATGAACCTCCTTCTCAAGCTATCAGGAGAAAGAAAGATTCATCTATGATCAAAGCTGTAGCCTTGGTTAAGAATAAAGAAGCAGATGCTGTAGTATCAGCTGGCAATACAGGAGCATACATGGCATCCGCTACAATCTATATAAGGACAATAGAAAGCATAGAGCGCCCGGCAATTGCTATCTTGATGCCTACTCTAAGTGAAGCTTCCCTACTGCTTGATGTAGGTGCAAATGTGGACTGTAGTCCTTTGAATCTTTACCAATTTGCAATAATGGGAAATGAATACAGCAAGTATATCTTTAAAAAAAGAAATCCGAAAGTAGGCCTTCTAAACATTGGAGAAGAGGAATACAAGGGAAATGACTTAACAAAAAAAGCATATGAAGAACTAAAAAAAGCACCAATTAACTTTGTTGGCAATATAGAAGGAAGGGATATTTTTAATGGTAAAGTGGATGTTATTGTTTGTGATGGTTTTATTGGCAATATAATCCTTAAGGCTGCCGAAGGACTAGGAGAAAATATATGTCTTAAACTACGCAATGAGCTGAAAAGTAGTTTTCTCTCTAAAATTGGAGCTATGTTAAGCAGAGGAGCTTATAAAAACTTCAAAAAAAGTCTGAACTATGCGGAATATGGCGGGGCTCCTTTTCTTGGAATTAACGGTGTATGTATAAAAGCACATGGTAACTCTTCTTCTCTGGCCATCAAAAACAGCATTTTGGTAGCTGAGAAATTCGTAAACAACCGTGTTAATGAACATATAAAAGAGAGGTTAAAGAACTAAAAAATGGAGAATATTAAAGCAGGTATTTTGGGAACCGGTTTTTATGTGCCAGAAAAAATTCTTACGAATGCAGACCTTGAAAAAATGGTAGATACGTCTGATGAGTGGATTACAACAAGAACAGGTATAAAAGAAAGGCATATAATTGATGATAAACACACTACCTCTGACCTGGCTATGTTTGCCTCTCAGGAAGCTCTTAAAAATGCAGGATTAGATGTTAAACAAATAGATTGTATTATTGTTGCCACTATAACCCCTGATATGCCATTTCCTTCCACTGCATGCATTCTTCAGGATAAAATAGGAGCTAAAACTGTATGCGCATTTGATGTGAATGCAGCATGCTGTGGTTTTATTTATGCCTTAACAATGGCAAAAAATTTCGTTGAAAATAATACATTTAAAAAAGTTTTAGTTGTTGCAGCAGACACACTTTCTAGAATCACAGATTGGACAGATCGTACAACCTGTGTGTTATTTGGAGACGGGGCAGGTGCTGCTGTTATTGGACGTGCTATAGATAATAAAAGAGTTATTCTGGACTCATATCTCGGAGCGGATGGTTCAGCATGGGATTTATTGAATATGCCCGGTGGAGGCGCACAATTTCCTGCAACGCATAAAACGATAGATGAAAGACTGCATTTTCTAAAAATGAACGGAAATTCCGTTTTTAAACTTGCTGTTAGAGCAATGACAAACGCTGCAGAAACAGTACTTGCTAAATGTAGTCTAAAAAATGAGGACGTAGATCTTGTTATTCCCCATCAGGCAAACTTAAGAATTATAAACGCTCTGGCACAAAGGCTAAATGCTCCTCTGGAAAAAGTATGGATAAATGTTACAAGATATGGAAACGTCTCAGGCGCTTCTGTACCAATAGCAATGGCTGAAGCAGCTGCTTCGGGAAAATTAAAAGATGGACAGATAATACTCATGGATGCTTTTGGCGCTGGTCTTACATGGGCATCAGCTATTATAAGGTGGTAGAATGAAGAAAATCGCATATGTATTTCCCGGACAAGGCTCCCAATATGTTGGAATGGCAAAAGACTTCTATCATAATTATTCGTGTGCCAGAAATATTTTCCAATGCGCAAATAAAATTCTCAAATATGATATTGCAGAATTATGTTTTGAAGGCCCTATAGAAAACCTGAGCGCTACAGAGAATTGTCAACCAGCAATACTTGCAGCGAGTATTGCCTGTTTGGTTGTGCTTGATGAACTTCTTAAAAGAGAATCTGTTTCTTCTGTTGCAGGCCACAGTTTGGGGGAATACTCTGCTTTGGTAGCTGCAAACGCATTGGATCTGGAATCCGCATTACTGCTTGTCAAAAAGAGAGGGCTTTTTATACAGGAAGCATCTCAGCAATATCCGGGAACAATGGCAGCGATTATCGGATTAGATGCAAAACAAGTAAAAAATATTTGCAAGATCTCCTATAAATATGGAATTGTACAGATTGCCAATTACAATTGTCCAGGACAAATTGTCATATCAGGTGAACATAAAGCTGTTGATAAAGCAATAGAGGAAGCCATTTCTACAGGAGCTCGAAAAACAATCAAACTAGCGGTGAGCGGTCCATTTCATTCCTGTCTAATGCAATCCGCAGAGGAGAAATTATGTGATGAACTGCAAAATTACAATATTAAAAATGCAAATCTTCCTATATATGCAAATGTTTCTGCAAAACCGATAACACAGCCCTCTGATATAAAAGAGGCATTGACTAAACAGATAACAGGTTCTGTACTATGGGAAGACTCAATTAAAAATATGATATCAGCAGGAATTAGTACATTTATCGAAATAGGACCAAAGAGAGTATTATCAGGACTTATCTCAAGGATTGATAAAAGCATTCAGATACTCAATATAGAAGATGAGAAAAGTCTGAATAAGACAAAAACCATCCTAAATAGTATGACGTGAGAGGAGAACAAAAATGAAGGTTGTTTTAAAACAAGATATTGACAAGTTAGGAAGCACAGGAGATATAGTGATAGTAGCAGACGGCTATGGCAGAAACTATCTATTACCACACGGATTAGCCCTTAAAGCAACTCCAGGTGCTGAGAAAATTGCAGAACAGATTAAAAAAGCTAAAGGGAGAAAAACGCAGGAGGAAAAAGCAGGATTTGAAGAGATAGCAAAAAAACTTTCTAGTTTATCTTTAACAATTCCTGTTCAAGTTGGAGAAGACGAAAAAATGTATGGCTCAGTCACTTCTATTGATATTGCAAACATGCTAAAGCAAGAAGGAGTAGAAATTGATAAGAAGAATATCTCATTAAAAGAGCCAATTAAAAAGCTGGGTATTTTCAATATTCAGATCAAACTTCATCCAGAAGTGACAGCAGAAGTAAAAATATGGGTAGTAAAGGCATAATTTGTTTATCGATAATGTTGTCATACATGTAAAAGCAGGAGACGGTGGTAATGGATGTGTAAGCTTTCGCAGAGAAAAATATGTTCCCAAAGGCGGTCCTGACGGAGGAGACGGAGGAAAAGGCGGAGACATCATTATTGAAGCTGTCCCCCATCAAAGAACTCTTATCAGTTTTCTTCATAAAAAACATATCAAAGCCAAACATGGCCAACATGGCAAAGGCAAAAAAATGTTTGGTAGAAACAGTCCTGACATCATATTAGAGGTACCTGTTGGAACAATTATAAAAGAGCATAACAGAACTATTGTAGATTTATGTCATCATGCTGATAGGGTCATAGTTGCGCGTGGTGGAAGAGGAGGAAAGGGAAATGCCAAATTTGCCACATCTACTAAACGTGCTCCGCGAATCGCAGAACAAGGGGTAAAAGGTGAAGAAAAGGATATTAGATTAGAGCTGCGCCTAATCGCTGATATTGGGCTGGTTGGATATCCAAATTCAGGAAAATCCACTTTGCTTTCCCGTATATCACATGCCAGGCCTAAAATAGCTGATTATCCCTTTACCACTATAGAGCCACTTTTAGGAGTTATAAAAGTACATGACTCATCCTTTGTAGCTGCTGATATCCCGGGATTAATAGAAGGTGCACACAAGGGAAAAGGCATGGGAAATAAGTTTTTGGCTCATATAAGCAGAACAAAAATCATTCTGCATCTTATCGATATGTCTGATGAAGACTCGTATTCAAAATTTAATGCTATTAATAAAGAGTTATCTCTATATAATTTAGGCGATCGAGCCCAAATAATAGTTGCTAATAAGATGGACATAATTACTGCACAAACCAACCTTAAAGATTTTAAAAAAAAGTTGCATTCAAAGGAGATATTTGCTATTTCTGCACTCTATGGAGAAGGGGTGAAAGAGTTGATCTACTATGTTGATAAGCTATTACACACTGAAACTGAAAAAGATACAATTCAGGATTTTACCTCCTAAAATCCGCTTTCTGTCATTGCAAAAGATAAAATCCTGAGGAACTTCATTTACAAAAACATAGCAATAAATACAAGATTTCGTTATAATGTGAATAGTTTTAATAAGTTAAACGATGTAAAGGTAACGATATGAGAAGACAGATTGAGGAAATAAAGGGAAAGATTCTTCCTGTTCTACAACGTTACGATGTGAGGAAAGCAGCAATATTCGGCTCTTTTGCAAGAGGAGAAAATAAAGAAGGCAGTGATATAGATGTTTTGGTAGAGTTCAATGGAGATAAAAGTCTTCTGGACCTTTCAGGGCTTAAGATAACATTGGAAGAATTGCTAAAAATAGGAGTGGATGTACTTACCTATAATTCCTTACATCCTCTTCTTAGAGATAGAATTTTGAATGAACAAGAGGTGATTTTATGAAAAAAGATCCGAAAGTTTTCATTGAGCATATATTGGAATGTATAGAACGAATTGAGGAATACGTAAAAGGAATAACAAAAGATAAATTTTCCAAGTCAGTACAACTACAAGACGCTGTTGTTAGAAGAATTGAAATTATTGGAGGAGCTGTTAAAAATATACCTATTGAAATAAAGGATAGATACCTCGATATTGCTTGGAAAGAGATAGCAGGAATGAGAGATATTCTTATACATGATTATTTTGGTGTGGATTTAGAACTAACATGGAAAGTTGCTAAACAAGATGTCACTGAATTAAAAAAAAGGGTATTGAAAGTAAAAAAAGATTTGGAGAATAATTTTTAAATAGAATCACTATGAATAGAAAAGAGCTAATCAAGAGCGCTAAGTGCATTGTTATTAAGATAGGCACATATGTACTGACCTCAGACACTGGGTTAAATAGAACAAGAATATCCAATATTGCCGAGGAAATAGTGGAATTGCGAAAACAAAATATTAAAATAATTATTGTGTCCTCAGGTGCTATAGGCGCAGGTATGAAGGCTTTGGGCATTAGGAAGCATTCATTGACAATATCAAAAAAACAAGCTGTTGCTGCTGTAGGGCAGAATGAGCTAATGCATACTTATAAAGAGATCTTCAAAAAAAGAGGATATCATACTGCGCAGATTCTGCTCACAAGGGATGACTTTAAGTCCAGACTTAGATACCTCAATATACGCAATACAATAATGGAACTATTTAAAGAGAATGTTATTCCTATTGTTAACGAAAACGACACTGTTGCAACTGAGGAAATTAAGTTTGGAGATAATGATACTCTTTCTGCACTTGTTGCTAATCTCTTAGATGCAGACCTTTTAATTATGCTTTCTAATATTGATGGACTGTTTACTGTTGATCCCCAAAAAAGTAAGCAAGCTTTTCTTATATCTGAAGTCGATAAAATCCGATCTAAAATAGAGTCGTATGCTTCTGACTCAAAAACAGGGGTTGGAGGCATGTTGACAAAAATAACTGCAGCCAAAATGGGAACACAGTCAGGAGTGACTGTAATAATAGCTAATGGGCTTAAAAAAAATATTGTCTCTAGAATAATGAATGGAGAAAAAGTCGGTACAATCTTTCTTCCAAAAATTGATAAAAGAAAAACAGGCCGAAAAAAATGGATAGCATTTGCTCATTATATAAGAGGGACAATTATTGTTGATAAAGGAGCAAAACAAGTTTTAATAAACAAAGGCAAGAGCCTTTTATCCACAGGCATTATTGCCTCAAAAGGAAAATATAACATAGGAGACGTAGTCGGAATTGCTGATGCCGGAGGTAAGGAATTTGCAAGAGGGCTGGTCAACTATTCAGACAAAGATGTAGAAAAAATTAAAGGGAATAAGACTTCCCAGATTGAAGATATACTCGGTTATAAGTCCTATGATGAAGTAGTACACAGGGATAATCTGGTAATATTATAATAGTGTCAGGCACAAATTCATAATTTTTGTCCCTAACAGTCCAAAACAGTCAGGATATATGGATTCCATATATTAATTGTTAGGTTTTAAAATAAAAAAAATCATTACATCACGAACATTCGCGATTGTCATGCTGATACTAAGCACCTTTTGGGATGCAGGGGGTACCTGTCTGACTCTGGGGCACAATCTATCGCGAGATGGTAATCCTTTGGTTCGAGGCATGAATTGGAATCAAGTTCTTATGTTCATGGTCATATCGCATACCATCTTCATCATCTCGTTTATCTTTGCATGGCGCAAACAGAAAGCCATATGGCCAGAACAAAACAGAACATTTTTCCCTTTTGTTGCCGATCGCCTGAAAGAAGGCTTTGCCTTCAATTTCAGTCGTGACCATATGAAGAATGAATTGGTTTGGGCGGGCATGCTCGCCTTGTGGCTTCCAACAGCAGCGCATTGTCTTGCAGGGATCATCATCACATCGGCCCTCGTCGGCGGTCCATCCTTTCTGGATGTTCTTGGCTTAGTCGGGATTCATAATGTTCGTATGGCACAAAGGATTACCACACTACTCATTATCGTTATCGCTGTGCCACTTGCACACTATCCAATGTATCTTAAATATTCACTCGATAGAGATAAAAGGAAGGAAACGAGAACATAACAAATCGCTGCACTGGATTGGTAATGCAAGAAGTTTTATGCAAATTCATACTATCAATCTCTCCTAAGGACTGTAAATTATCAGTCATCTCCTAAATTGTTTATGCTACTTCTCTTCACCTTGTGGATACTGCCGTTCTGTGTATAAC
>JAHJDO010000076.1 GCA_018812485.1 bacterium
ATCTATCATTCCCGCTTGTCTCAAAAACCGACAGCGATCACGCCTGACCACTCTCGAAATCATGGAAACTCAATGTGATCCAATACTCGAAATTGAGAAACCCATAATCAGAAAATGCATCGCTTAACTTAACACGTATGCCAATTACCCCCCTGATGATGCCATTATCAAAAAATACACTGGTAATGCAGTACTCTATGGGATTACCAGCACTCTTATGGATAGGAATTATTATCCTGTTTTTCTTGGAAGAGAAGACCCGCCCTTTAGCCTGTCAAAGCTAAAAGAAACACATGTAGCTGGAGTAATTTTACAAAACGCAGATGATGAGAAATATCATCCATTTGTAGAAAAGCTAAAAAATGCGAGTGTTCCATATATCATGGTGGATAGATATGCCCTTCGTGAGGATATTAATTATGTTGAGGAATATCCTGCTCATGAAATATACAAAGCAGCCAAGTATCTTTTAAAGCTGGGGCACAGAAGAATTGTCGGAATAGGGTTTGAATCAAAGCGCCTGTGTTACAATAATCACTTTTATGGATTTGAGAAGGCTCTTCTTGAAGAAAAAACATACGATCCGCTTCTTATAAAGAAATTAACAGGAAATACAGAAGAAGAGATGCTGTCTGTGATAAACGATTTATTTTCAGGCAAAAATCCTCCAACAGCAATATTTCTGTTCTGGTCTCCTGCCACAGCTAATCTCATTTCAGCTCTTGAAAAACATGGAATTAAGATTCCGGAAGATGTCTCTCTAATGGCTGTTGGACATGAACAATACGCAAAGAACGGGCTGAAAATTACAACTGTTGCTGGTAGCTCTCCTATTAAATTCGGAGAAACTGCGGCTAATAAATTAATGAATTTGATAGAAGGGAAAATTCATCCGCCAGTAAACGTTAAATTAAAATTAAAATTACTTGAGGGTAACTCATGTATAAGAATTAATAATAAAGAGGAGAAAAGAGATGTTGAGTAAAATGAGAAAGATGTTTGAAAGGAACGGTTTCACGCTTATGGAGCTTTTGGTCGTAATAGCCATCATAGCTCTGCTTGCAAGTTTGCTTTTGCCTGCACTCAGTAAAGCAAGGGAAATGGGTAGGAGAATAAAGTGTGTAAGTAATCTGAAGCAGATAGGCCTGGCTTTTATAATGTATGCTGATGATTATGACGGATGGATGCCGCCAACGCAGGGATATGATCCAGCGGGTAGCGTTAAATATACTCAATGGTGGGGGGCTAATGTAGCATATTCCTACGGACTCTGGTACCATTTTCTTATGTCAACAGGACACCTTGCCCGTCCCGCGGATGGTATGTATCCCGGATCTGGGACTGATACGTATCCTGACTTTCCCACTGTCTTGCTTTGCCCTTCTGCGCCTAAATTGGATCAATATAACAGTTTTGGATATGGGATGAATAATTTTTTGGGTGGTAAGTCTCCATACTACAGTGCCGATGATCGCACATGGAAAAGGGCAAGCAGCCTAAAGAATACTACGGAAAATCTTCTGGTAGCAGATAGGAGCGAAAATAATACTTTTTTGGGGATTGATGGAACAATGGGGGGTCGCTACGCTTCTACCAGACACTCAGGAGGTTCTAACGTACTTTATCAGGATGGACATGTGAAATGGCATCTGGAAGAGGATATTCATAACAAGACTGTCTTTTGGGTAGAATGATCAAGATTTTGTTAAATAAAAACAGGAGGAAAAAAAGTATGTTTAACCAGCAAGATAGTTTGATGAGAAGAAAGGTATCTTTCTCTGGGCTTGTTATGATGATAATAGCCCTGTTGTTTGCCTCCTCTGAGGGTATGACAGCAGAGCCGTTTGCAGTGAAAAAGGTGAGGACGGTCTTCTCAGATACATTCAATAAACCTGATCATGGGGACCCGAACGTTCCCAAAGGCTGGTCGCACTGGCAGCCGACAACAGACAGCGGCAAATGTGTTTATGAACGGAGTTACGGCCGACAGGATTCAAGCTCCCTATGTTTTATTGATCCCCAGCGGTCGGTCTGGCAGCAAAAACTACCGGTGAGACCGGGCGCAATGTACCGTCTTTCAGGCTGGGTCAGTGTTGAAAGAAAGTCCACGAGTGGCACGGTCGCTCTGGGCATGATACCCAAGGTAATTTCCAGTGCCACGGGTAAAGAGATATTCCTAGGCAGGCATGGCGTCCGTAACGAAGTTCGTCTCTCGCCGGGATATTGGACATATCTCGAAGTCTTTTGGACATGTCCTGCTTCCGGCGAATATCCAGAAGGGAAGTTCTCCGGCATCGACGTCGAATTTTTCGGTTCTAAACTCAATGGCAAGGCGTGGGGTGATGATATTGTCCTGGACCAGGTGGTAACTGAGCAGCCATTCTGCGACAATTTCGAGATCAAGGGCGCAGCGCTTCGCACATGGGAAATTCATTCTTTCCATGGACTGGAAGGTCAGGCACAGGTGGAACATGACGCGGAGGGATTCGCCGATTCCGGCGCGCTCCACATAAAGCATATCCGCGGCACGCCTGGATTTTCGGCGGCAACGGTCCTGTCGCGAAACCGCTTTGGCGCAAAACGGGAGTGGACGTTTCTGTCTCATGGCCGCGCGCTTAAGGAAGGAAACCCGGTTCTCGGCGTTCAGCAACTCGACGCTGCCGGAAAGATCCTCCAGCAGAAAACCGAAGACCCAGGCAAGGACAAAGGCAATGGCAATGGCTGGGCTGAGCGCCGCCTGACATTCTCCCTTCTGCCTGGGACAAAGCAGGTCCGATTACTCTTGACCAACAACGGTACGGGCAGTGCAGTATTTGACAACGTCTGGCTGCGGCCGGCGCTGAGAAGTGAAACTGCTGTTTCAGAAACAAAATATGCCATCCGCGTTGGTGTTAACCCTGCAGATATCATCGCGGCGATTGATAAAACGCCGCCTGTCATCACAGTGCCGGCTGGCCAGACCACGGCTATCAACATTCATCTTGCCGGGGAGAACCGGCCTGACGATACAACCATTGTAGATATAGATATGCCGGATTGGCTTGAACTGCAAACAGCGCAGCAGTCCATCTATGGAACCGAGCCGCTTCCATGGAAAAAAATAGACGCTGAAAAAGAGGACCGCGTTATTTACAGGTTCACGAACCCGTACAACTGGCAAAGAGGAATGGTTAGAGGAGATTTTAATCCCTATCACGGGTTGATTCTTGTGTTTCGTACCAACGCAACCCCCGGCACTGAGGGAACCATTCTCATCCGGACCCAGTTAGGAAAAGACAATGGCCAGGAGCGGAAACTGAAAACCGTAGTCCGTGAATCAATCAGTCCTGCTCCACTCCTGAAGACGTTCAGGGTTGGCATCTGGGGCATCTCGTTTATACATGTGAGAGATGAATCTGCTCGCAAGGAACTTCTCAAAACCTATACAGACGCCGGTATTCGAGTCGGCAGTATGCATCAGACTCACGGATTTGCCATCGGCACTTTCAAGGAACTAGGATTCAAACCGACGCAGATCATTCTCGATCCATCCAGCCCTATCCCATATAAGGGATTACCTGCCGCTGAGCGGCCGGACATGGCCGTACTGACCAACGGGAACAATTCATCACACCATGTAGCGCTGGGTCTCGCTCTGAATGACCCGGAAGTTCACATCCGTTACAAGGAATACCTGAAGAAGTACATTGTTCTTCCACTGTTTTCCAGTTATATTGTGATGGATATCGAGTTCTGGGGCGAAGGCAGTACAGATCGCATGTGCTTCCATCCGAGTACGATTGCATCCTTTCGAAAGTACGCAAATATTCCCGCTTCGGTGACTTTAAGCTCAGAGGTCATTCTCAAGCAGTATTACAAGCAGTGGTCCGATTTTCGTAATTGGGTTACCGCTGAACTGCACGGTCTCATGCGGCGCCTCATGCGCGAGATTCGACCTGACTTGCTTCTGCTCGCGTATGATTACCCGCTGGCGATAGGCGGCAAGCCTCAGTCGTTCGTTACCGATTCGCCCGTGAACACGTTACTTTATGAGCCGCACATTGACATCCATCTCGTCAGTTACTACAACAGAGAGGGTTTTAACTTTCTCGACGCCGTGGATAATGACGCACGTCATCTTAAAAAACCGGTCTGGACGATTCCCTTTCTGATGAAAAACATCAACAACATCCACAGAAAGGACTACAACTACAGCCAGATATCAGCAAGGGAACTGCGGTTTGAAATCGTGGGCGCAGCCGCCAGCGGCGCCAAGGGACACCTCGGTTTCCCCGGCAAGCTGATGGATGCCGATTACTTGCAGGCCTACCACGATGGTGTTACCGCCGTGGATAGATATGAGGATTTTTATATGGATGGAGTGCGGGAAGACAAGAAGGTTGCGCTCGTCAATCCCGATCGCAATGTCCGCTGCCGCGTACATGCACTCGGTGATAAGCTGCTGCTGACACTTTTCAACTGCAGTGAGAATAATCTAAATATTGCATTTAAATACGCTGGCAAATCGCAAATAGTTTCGGTCAATGCACTGAATTTCAAACAAGTGGAACTGAAGTGAAATAGCATGATCAGTGGGACAAGA
Source organism: bacterium (assembly GCA_018812485.1). Classification (NCBI taxonomy): domain Bacteria; species bacterium. The sequence goes on from JAHJDO010000076.1 coordinate 4,583, forward strand.
GAGCAAGAGGGAGTTTTGGGTTGAATGGAGGTGATTAAATGTAGTGGGTATGATTGAACTTGTTAATAATGGTGAGTTAAAAGAAACATAAGGAGAAAGAACATGTCTAAGAGAGAGAATGGATTTACGTGGTTTTTTGCTTTACTGATCGCCTGTATTTTTATGACCACAGTTGTGTCTGCCGGAGAGGTGGTATTTGAGGAGACTTTTGAAAACTATACCTTACCCGACGGCTACAGTGTAGCTATGGGTGGGAAATGGCAGCATACTGGCAGAGGAGATGGAACACTGGTTGAGGTCAGTGAGACAGTGGCTCAGAGCGGGAAGAAATCCATCCTGCTTTATGATAACGATCCAAAACAAGCCGCCACATTGGACGCCAAGATAAAGTTTCCCCAGAGTGGGAGTGTAACCGGCTACCTGATGATACCCAGCGTCTGCAAAGGGGCGAAGAATTCAGGAAGGGGCTATACAACTGTCCAGCTTTTTTCGGAGGGGAAAGGCGGTCCCGTAATCATCGTCAGCTTTCGCCGAGCCACGAAAGATGGCCGCATTACGACCCGTATGGACGAGGCGGCTTCACTCCCTGACGTTATTGAGGACGACACATGGCTCAAATGGCAAATCGAGTGGAAATGGGACGGAGCAAGTTCAAGCGGTAAGTTCCGCGTTACCATCGGCGATAAACAAACCAACTTCATCACCTATGATAATGGCAAACTGCGCATACTGCGGCTGGTTTCTGGCTGGAGTGGCGCGATGAACAATGGTATCTACTATGACTCGATTCGCATGGAGGCCATCGAATAGTAACCAAAATGTATCAGTCGGAGATAATAAATGGCATCATTTGGTTGGAGTTCGGCATGGGTTTAACAAAGCCATAGCGTTATATCTTGATGGAGAACTTATTGCCGGAGCAACAGAAGGAATTAAAGAAAGTGCTGAGACAGGAACATACGCCGCAGATGATTGGTTATAATGGAATACTTAATAACAATTATAATCTTCGTATAGGCAATAGCGGCTCTAGTTGGACTTATTTTTTCAGAGGAACTGTTGATGATGTCAAAATTTATAATAGGGCATTATCCGGACAGGAAGTAAAGAAACATTACCAATCAAGGTGAGGGGACACTTTGTAAAAAACAAAAAAAGGAGTTTCTTATGTTTATTGATATTCATTTGCACACAATAAGAGAAAAAAGTCTTCCCAGAGAAGACGGCAGCTATGCATCCCCTGAAGAATTGATCGAAATGATGGATAGAACAGGAGTTGATAAAGGAATCCTTTTGCCCGTAATGAGTCCAGAGTATCGAAGAAATCAGCTCTCAACAGTAGAAGACATTCTTGAGGTTTGCAGGAGGTATCAGGATAGGTTTATTCCTTTCTGTAACATTGACCCGCGTGCTGAAAAAAACAGTCCTGATGCTGATCTTTCGCGTCAATTACTCTTTTATAAGGAGAAAGGATGTAAAGGAGTGGGAGAAATTACTGCAAACCTGTATTTTGACAATCCCCTTGTACAGAATCTGTTTAAGCATTGTGAAAAATGTGAGATGCCCGTAATTTTTCATATAGGTTCACAATTTGGAAATTGTTATGGTCTTATAGATGACCTACACTTACCACGATTAGAAAAATCTCTAAAAAACTTTCCTGATTTGATATTTATTGGCCATTCTCAACCATTTTGGTCGGAAATTAGCGCAGATGTAACAGCAGAAAATAGAAACACATATCCAAAAGGCAAAGTTACAGAAGGAGGCGCAGTTCCCAGACTTATGGAAGAATATCCGAATTTGTATGGAGATATATCAGCAGGCAGCGGCTACAATGCCTTAACCCGTGACTCCGAATTTGGATATGAGTTTATTAATAGATTCAAGGATAAGCTTTTCTTCGGGACAGATATCGCCTCTCCTAAGGATGACCATCACCATGCAGAATTTTTGAGAAACGCTTATAAGGAGGGGAATATTTTAAAAGAGACGTTTGAAAAAATAAGCTGGCAAAATGTTAATAAAATCCTTAAGCTTGGTCTATAATTCTCTATTGTTGTTTTAGTGATTAAATCTATATGGGGATAAAATGGTTAAACTTACTATTCTTGGAGCCGGAGTGCCTAGACCAAATAAAGATCGTTTTGGCACCTCTTTTGTTTTAGAGATTAATGATGAATATTTAATGTTTGATTGCGGTCCAGCAACTACATACAAAATGGTTAAAGCAGGTTTATGGCCTACCCAGATTGATTATCTTTTTTTCACACACCATCATTCAGACCATAATGTGGATTATCCATGTTTTGTATTATGCAGGTGGGATCAGAGCGTAGGCCAGGAAAACCTGTTGAATGTCTATGGACCTGAACCAACTAAGTCAATGACAGATAGACTGTTCGGGGGTGAGGGTATTTTCTCCATCGATTTGAAAGCGCGTATTAATGGACTTGTAAGCCAGAGAGTACACCAGAATCGCGGAGGAACTCTTCCGAGGACAGGATTAAAAATAAATGTCAAAAATATAATTGCCGGCGATGTTATAGAAGGCAAAACATGGAAGATTTCCACTGCCAAAGCACATCATTTGGAACCACATTTACAATCTATTGCCTATCGAGTTGAAACCAAAGAAGGGACTATCGTGTTTCTTGGAGACACAGGGCATTGTAAGACTTTGACTAAATTATGTCAGGGGGCGGATGTTTTGGTAGCAAACTGTTGGGATCATCAAGAGACCATGAAAAAAAACGGGGAAGCCTCAGGCCAGACTGGAACCATTGACGCTGCAAATTTTGCCAAAGAATCAGGAGCTAAAACGCTTATCCTTGCACACATGGGAGCACGAATCTCTGCTCCAGGTTCTATAGAAAAAGCCGTTGCTGATATCAGCAAAATTTATGGCGGGAAAATAATTGTTTCAAAAGAAATAATGTGTATAGATGTTTTTAATTATGCACAAATTTAAAGCAATGATAAAGTGTTAAAAAATACTATTCAGAAAGAGAGTGGTTTTATTAAGGAATATAAGTGAAAGAAAAAGATAACTGTGCGCATATTAAACTTAGGCCATATCAAGTTTTATGTATTGTGTGTTCTGTAGGTGAAGGGAAATATTCGGGATTGAAGGATAAGAAAGTTAAACAAGTTTTAGACATAATCAGAAAAAACCCTAATACACCCGTTACTCTTCAATGTAACGTAAGCAGTATCTACAAATATCAAAATCCAGGTGCAAATAATAATTCTTCAGAAGGCACTTTGTATAATATCAAAAGGGACTTGGATATTTTTCAAAAGCTTGGGCTGGCGCCGGGAGCAACCCTGCCTGCAAGGGAACTTTTCATTCGTTTGCTGAAAGAAATTAAAACAGTAACGGGGATATGTACTTACGATGATATAACCTCTCGTGCTTGGAAAGGATGTTCTAAAGCTAAAAATGGATATTATGAGAAAGTTCTTAAAAAAGGCATTTCAGAAATAATTCCTGACAGAGGCAAGGATGAAAAGTCAAAAGTTAAAAAAGAGTCTGCCAATAATATATATTCCGCTAAAAAACTTTTTATCAGACCGCATCATCTTATGTGTGTTACTTGTTTTCTTGGAAGAGGATTTACCTCTCCCATTAAAGAAGATAACCTGTATGAGGTTCTGGATGTTGTTTGTAATAGTCCAGATATTCCGATTACTTTGACTGAAGGATGTTGTATGATTTGTCCTCCTTGTTCAGGCTATGAGCCTATGACGAATCTTTGTGTTGCTGGCTGCGGTTTAAGAGATGAAAAAAAAGATCTGGATGTGCTTCAGAAACTTGGATTAGTTTATGGAGTTACAATGAATGCAAGAGAGATTTATCGTCTTCTATTTGAGAGAATTCTCACAGGCGCGGAAATATGCGGCTATGGTAATAGAGATACTACATCGCCTGAATGGACTATTTGTAGCGGAGTGAAAGATAAAGCATATGAGAAGGGAAGAGAAATGCTGATAAAAAAATTAGCTTGTTCCAAAACTAACAGAAAGTATAAGATGTCCGGAATAAATGAGGAGTAAATACAATGATAGACATTCATATGCATATTGGAAGATTGTATAATGAAAAGTCAATTAAGCCTGAGGATCAGGCACTGACGCCGGAATACCTGCTGGATTTCATGGATGAAGCCGGCATTGAGAAAGCAGTGCTTCTACCAATTGAAAATCCGGAAGCTACTTCCTATTATGTAACTACTGACTATGTTCTGGATGTGTGTAAGAAATATCCTGATAAATTCATACCTTTCTGCAACGTGGATCCCAGAAGGAGCAGGCTTTATGAAGTGATAAAAGAATATAAAGACCGTGGATGTAAGGGCATGGGAGAAGTGCTTGCCGGACTTTATGTTGATGATCCGCTCATGCAGAGAATGTATGAAATATGTGGAGAATTAGGTCTTCCTATTATCTTTGATCTTTGCCGTATAACATGTTTTGATGACCTTAGGCTTCCAAGGTTTGAGAATATGATCAAAAAATTCCCTGAGACTACTTTCATTGGCCATGGTCCACGTTTCTGGGCCGAAATATCTGCTGATTACAAGTCCCCGGACATAAGTTATCCAACAGGAAAGGTGGTAAGTTCCGGCGCTGTTGAACGGCGCTCATGTCCATGTATGCCAATCTGTATGCCGATATATCTGCAGGAAGCGGATATACTGCACTTACACGCGATAAGAAGTTTGGATATCAGTTCATGGAGAAATTCCAGGACAAACTATTCTTTGGAACAGATATCTGTCATGTTAATCAAGACGTTCCTAACATCTCTTATTTTAAAAAAGCTGGCAAGGATAACAAAATTTCTAAAACCGCTTATAGGAAAATAGCATATAAAAATACGCAAAAACTACTGGACTTGTGAATCAGAAGAAAGCTTCAGAATTGACATAATAGTGTAATCCAGCAGGCATTTCTATTTTGGCTTGATAAAAAATCTTTCTAATTTTCCTAAAATGTGGTAATAAAAATAGAATAAAATACTAATTTAAAGGAGAGAGTAATTATGGCTGATAAAAAATCCCAGGAAAAGGACAGTGCTCTTGACATTGCAATGGCTCAGATAGAAAAATCGTATGGGAAAGGCTCTATAATGAGATTAGGAGAAGAATCTGCTGCCGTTGATATTGATGTAATACCCACAGGCTCAATAGCTTTGGACACAGCGCTTGGTGTAGGAGGCATACCGCGTGGGAGAATAACGGAGATATACGGACCTGAGTCATCAGGAAAGACAACGCTAGCTTTGCATGTTGTTGCCAATGCACAAAAGGCTGGCGGTATGGCAGCGTTCATAGACGTAGAACACGCTCTTGACCCAAAGTATTCCAAAGTTCTGGGCGTTGATTTAGATAGCCTCTTAATCTCACAGCCTGATAGCGGTGAACAAGCATTGGACATTACAGAAACCCTTGTCAGGAGCAATGCTATAGACGTAATAATAGTAGACTCAGTAGCTGCTATGGTTCCACGCGCAGAGATTGAAGGAGATATGGGAGATTCACATATGGGGCTTCAGGCACGGCTTATGTCACAGGCTCTCAGAAAGCTGACTGCTGTTATAAGTAAATCAAAGACATCTGTTATATTCATTAATCAAATACGACACAAAATAGGAGTTTTTTTTGGTAGTCCTGAGACTACTACAGGTGGAAATGCACTTAAATTCTATGCGTCTGTAAGACTGGATATTCGCAGAATAGCAACAATTAAGAAAGGCGAAACAGCAGTAGGAAGCAGGGTCAGGGTAAAAGTTGTTAAAAATAAGGTTGCTCCTCCATTCAGACAGGCAGAATTCGATGTTATGTATAATCAGGGTATTTGCAAAGAGGCAGGGATCCTTGATATGGCAATTGAGCATAAATTGATTGAAAAAGCCGGAGCATGGTTCTCTTATAATGAGGAGAAAATAGCTCAGGGCCGCGAAGGTGCAATCAGATATCTGGTAGAAAAGACCGATCTTAGAGATAAACTTGAAAAGCAGATAAGAGAGAATACTGGATTGAAGCCTGCCTAATCAGAAAAGATATGCAGAGTAAAGAAATTAGAAAATCTTTTTTAGAATTCTTTAAGAACAAAGAACATACTATTCTTCACAGTGCCTCACTGGTTCCCCATGAAGATCCAACACTTCTTTTTACAAATGCAGGCATGAACCAATTTAAGGATGTATTTCTAGGTCATGGATCACGTAGTTACAAACGCGTAGCAAACTCTCAGAAGTGCATAAGGGTCAGCGGAAAACATAATGATCTGGAAGATGTTGGACATGACAGTCATCATCACACTTTTTTTGAAATGCTTGGTAACTGGTCATTTGGCGATTATTTTAAGAAAGAAGCAATTAGTCTAGCATGGAAATTGCTTACTGAAGTATGGAACCTGCCAAAGGAAAGACTCTGGGCAACTGTATATAAGACGGATAAAGAATCCTTTAATTATTGGAAGACTGAAACAAATATTGATACCAGCCATATTCTCCGCTTTGGTGAAAAAGAAAACTTCTGGGATATGGGAGAGACTGGTCCATGTGGACCATGTTCAGAAATACATATTGATTTAACTAAAAATGGCTGTAATAAATCTTTAATCAACGCCAATAATCCAGATGTCTTAGAGCTGTGGAACCTGGTGTTCATACAGCATAACCGCAGAGAGGATGGGTCGTTGGAGGAGTTGCCTTCCAGACATGTGGATACTGGCATGGGCCTTGAGCGTATATCAAGAGTATTACAAAACGCGAAATCAAACTATGATACAGACCTATTTAAACCCATTATTGAGGCTGTGTGTGAAATCTCAGAAAAGCCATACAGAGATGAATATGTTGTGGCAATACAGGTAATTGTTGATCATATACGCGCTCTGGTATTTGCAATAGCAGACGGAGTAATGCCCTCAAACGAGGGAAGAGGATATGTGCTCAGAAGGCTGATAAGAAGAGCATCAAGAAGGGGAAATATGCTTCAGCTTAACCAACCATTTTTATGCAGGCTGGTTGGTTCCGTTGTAAATATTATGAAGGATGCATATCCTGAGCTGGAGACGCAAAGAGAGCATATAAGCCTTATACTTAAGAGCGAGGAAGAGCGCTTCCAGAAAACACTTCTTCAGGGAATAAACCTGTTTCAGGAGCTTGTTAAATCTGTTAAAAAGAACAAGAAAAAACTTATTAGCGGAAAGGATGCTTTTATTTTACATGATACGTATGGCTTTCCCATTGACCTTACCTGTGAAATGGCAAGAGAGGAAGGGGTTAAAGTGGATATAGAGGAATTTAATAAAGAGATGGACAAGCAAAGACAGCGGAGTATTTCGCAAACTCCGCTAGTTTCAAGGGTTACTGTTTTTAAACAAAGCACTCTGTTTACTGGATATAGTAAGTATTCTGATAAGGCGCAGATATTATGTATTCTAAAAGGTGGCAAAAAAACCGATAGAGCAAAACAGCAGGATGACATTGAGTTAATACTTGATAAAACATGTTTTTACGCTGAATCCGGAGGTCAGGTGGGAGACACAGGCGTAATTTCCAGAGAAGATTGCGAGATGCAAGTATCAGGTACTTATAAAATATCTGATACGTTTATTCACAAAGCTAAAATTTCTAAAGGCACAATCAAAATTGGTGATAATGTGACTGCATCTATTGATATAGCCAGACGCATGAGAATTGCAAAACATCACAGTTCAGCGCATCTTCTTCAATATGCGCTTCGCCAGGTTCTTGGCAAACATATCCAGCAGGCTGGATCATGGGTTGGAGAGAAAAGAATGCGATTTGATTTCAACCATTTTAAGGCTATTAGTAATGATCAGCTTAATCACATTGAAGAAATTGTAAACCAAAAGATTATGGAACTTGTTGAGGTAAAAACCTTTAATACCTCTATGAAAAAAGCTAAGGAGCTTGGAGCTATTGCCTTATTCAATGAGAAATATGGGGAGACAGTAAGGGTTGTCCAGATAGGGGATTTTAGCGTAGAGCTGTGTGGAGGAACACATGTAAAAAATACAGGAGAAATAGGATTGTTTAGAATAATCTCTGATAGTTCAATTGCTTCGGGTGTAAGAAGAATTGAGGTCTCATGTGGCGAGGTCGCATATAATATTATGAAAGAAGAACAAGAAATTCTTGCAGAAACTTCTCATCTCTTACATGTCCCCATATCTGAAATATCAGACAGAGTAGAAACACTTATAAAAAATCATAAAGATTTAGAAAAACAAATCAAAAAATTTAAAAGCAAACAGATAATGACAAATATAGATGATTTCATCAAGAAAGCCATTACAGTAGATGATGTAAAACTAGTTTCTGCGTCTCTGAAGAATATGGGGCATGAGGCATTGAGGGATATTGCAGATGCATTAAAGACAAAACTGGGCTCAGCCGTAGTGGTGCTTGGGTCTGTAAAGGAAGGTAAAGTATGTCTCGTAACAGCAGTGACTTCCGACCTTGTGTCTAAAGGCTTGCATGCTGGAAGGATCATTAAAGAAATTGCGCAAATTACTGGTGGTAGCGGCGGCGGCAGGCCAGACATGGCACAGGCAGGAGGAAAGGACGTATCCAAGCTTGATCAGGCTTTAAAACATGTTCCTGAAATAATACGAAAAGGAATAAATGCGTAGAATCCTCGGATTGGATATTGGAGATAAACGCATAGGCGTGTCTGTAAGTGATGAGCTGGGCATAACAGCACAGGGGCTTGAAAATATCCATAGAGAATCTGATGACCAGGCTATAAATGAGATATGTGGGTTAATACACCGATTACATATAGATGAAGTTGTTGTTGGCCTGCCTAAAAATATGAATGGCACTCTTGGTTCGCAGGCAGAAAAGGTAATGAAATTTTCGAAAGCGCTAGCTTCTTCAGTACGTATTCCGATTAAACACTGGGACGAGAGATTAACAACTGTTATTGCACAAAGAAGTCTTACAGCCTTAAATGTAAAAGGCAGGAAAAAGAAGAAAAAAGTCGACAGGATTGCAAGCCAGCTCATTCTTCAGGGATATATGGACAGTAGGGGCAGCCCTTGCGCCTGCCCTTTTTCTAAAAAAGGATGAGCAACCGCAAATATATCCTGATAATTATTCTTACAGGTATTGTTGCATATCTAACTTCCTTTCAAAACAATTTTGTATGGGATGATATTGGTCTAATTAGCGTAAATCCCTATATAAAAAGCTGGAAACATATTGGAGATATTTTTACTTCCTTTCTCTACCATAAAACTGGTGAGGGTGGAATCTTTTACAGGCCTATTGTCTCGCTTTCATTTCTGATAGATTACAGTATATGGAAAGAGAATCCTGTTGGATATCATCTGACAAATCTCCTGCTTCATATTTTAAACGCTATTTTGCTATACAAAATAATCCTCTATATGTTCAAAGAGAGAAAGATGGCACTTTTTACAGCTCTTCTCTTTCTGGTACATCCAATTCATACTGAGGCTATTACATATATATCTGGCAGAGCTGATCCAATAGTAACCTTATTTATGCTTAGCGCATTACTCCTGTTTATAACCTATGCCCCTCAAAACAAGTTCTGGGGCATATTTTGTGCTATTATTTTCTATATACTTGCTCTGCTTACAAAAGAATATGCTATAGTCTTCATCTTACTTCTTGGGACATACGGACTTTGTTTTAAGCCAAAGATTAAATCATGGCATTATCTGATATTTTTTGCAATTTCATTAAGTTATGGGCTAGTACGGCTGGCTCTGTTAAAGAATGAGACTGGAGTGTTTTTATTTAAACAAAATATGAACATGTCTCATCTTTTACTGATTATAAGCAGATCTTTTACTGAATACCTGAGACTTCTTCTATTCCCAATAAACCTACACTACCAGAGAGAACTTCATGTACCTTCCTCAATCTTCACGCCAATTGGGATATTATCAATTGCCATACCTCTTGCATTTATTCTTTTTGCCATCATTTTTAGAAAGAAAAAACCTGTTCTCTTTGGCTCAATATGGTTTATGGTAGGTCTTATTCCATATCAAAGCGCTCTGCAATTAAATGCAGCAGTGGCAGAACACTGGCTATACTTTCCTTCAATGGGTTTCTTCCTTGTTGTCTCAAGTCTTCTGTTTTCTGCAAAGGCAGATAAGGGAAAGAGAGGCATGCCTTATATTTTTCTTGTATTTATAGTTATTGCAGGAATAGCGCTTACGAATTCCCAGAGTCGTCATTGGAAGAATGAAATTACCTTATATAATCATATACTAAAATTTAGACTGAATGAGCCAAGGGTTCATAATAATCTTGGCAATGCATATGCAACAGAGGGAAGGTATGAGAATGCCCTGCTGCATTTCAAAAAAGCAGTTGAAATCGCACCAGGTTATTCTACTGCCTATTTTAATATGGGAGCTGTATATTTAGAAAAGCAGCACTTTTATACAGCTGCTACACAGTTTCAAAAAGCGCTAACCTTGAATCCATCTTATACAAAAGCCCGCTTATATCTGGCAGATACATATAACAGATTAGGCTTGACATATTACAAGCAAAAGAATTATCCAAAGGCCAGAGAATTATGGATAAAAGCCTTAAAGATTTATCCTGGGTATTTCAGAGCAAAAAAGAATCTTGCTACTCCATATCAAATACGCTAAAATGATTTGAATTATAGAATGTTTTAGTTCTGTCGCACTAGATGGGGAGATAGCGGTGCCCTGATTTCTGAGGTAAACTCGGGATGACCTGCAATCCGCTACAGCAGGATTGAATTCCTTCTTGAGGTCAATGTGTCTTTTGGAAGGGTGTTGGATAAGTAGCGATGAAGGCTGGATCCCATGCGGCAAAAATTTGCAAACCCCGTTAGGCCTGGAAGGGAGCAGCGGTAAGTAAATATTTTTGGGTGTTATGGGGATATCTAGCCGGAGCTGGCTGTTGAATAACTAGCTAAAAGTCAGGATCAAAGGATGGTGTGCGGCAGAGGTTATTTGTAGTAAGGGGGGTTTTTCGTGTCGTATTTGGTGCTTGCAAGAAAATGGAGACCCAAAAAGTTTTCTGAACTTATTGGGCAGGAACATGTAACTAGAACGCTGGCAAATGCTGTAGCATCAGGGCATCTGGCACATGCTTATATCTTCAGTGGGCCAAGAGGTATTGGCAAAACTTCTACAGCAAGAATACTTGCTAAAGTACTCAATTGTCCGCAAGTAAAAGATGCAGTGCCTTGTAATAAATGCAACATATGTCTCGAAATTGCGGAAGGAAATAATATCGATGTTCTTGAAATAGATGGCGCATCTAATAGAGGAATTGATGAGATTAGAAATTTACGTGATAATGTCAGATATACACCCTCTCAGGGGAAGTATAAGGTTTATATAATAGATGAAGTTCATATGCTCACAACAGAGGCATTTAATGCATTACTCAAGACATTGGAAGAGCCATCAGAACATGTTAAGTTTATATTTGCAACAACAGAACCTCATAAGATTCCTTTAACTATTCTGTCTCGCTGTCAGCACTTCTCATTTAAAAGAATACAAACGCAAGACTTAGTGGAACATTTAAAACATATGATTAAAGCTGAGAAAATCAAAGTAACCGATGAAGCCCTGTTTTTAATAGCAAAAAATGCAGATGGCAGTATACGGGATGCTCAGAGTGTACTGGATCAATTGATTTCCTTCTCTCCAGATAAAGAAATTACTGCGCGTACCGTAAACAGTCTTTTGGGCTTAGTCAGCCAGGATGTATATTTTCAGTTTGCTGAAAATATATTGCACAAAGATATTGTTAAACTATTAATACTGGTTGACAAATTAGTAAACGAAGGAAGAGACATAGGACAGGTGGCAAATGGGCTCATTAACTATTTTCGGAACCTGTTTTTCATTAGTCTTGGAGAGAGTGGAGAAAACCTGGTAGATGTGTCTAAGGATACAAAAGAGACATTAGTAAAGCAGACAAACCAGTTTCAAAAAGCCCGGTTATGGCAGATACTTGAGATGGTTTCTTCTCTTGAAAAAAATATAAGAACAACAAAAACCCCCAGAGCCTTTCTTGAAATTGCGATGATTAAGATAGTAAATACTATGTCTCCTGTTATGCTGGGGGAAATTGTAGAAAAGTTAGGAGAATTAGAAAAAAAATTAGAAAAAGGAACTAATTACTCTGTCGCAGAGCCGGACACAAATACAGAACCAGTTTCCAGTTCCATTCAACAGGAGAAAACAGTTCAAGCAAAGCCAGTTCAACAGGATTTAACCATAGATATTGTGAAGCAAAAGTGGCCAGAAATAATTTCAACATTGAAAAAACAAAAAATGATATTGGGAGTCTTTTTATCAGAAGGAGCTCCTATAAACATGGAAATGAGTACATTAGAAATTGGATTTGGGCCAAACGCCAGATTGTTTTTGGAAAAGGTTGAAGCTGAGAGAAAATTTATTGAGGAGACATTATTAGCGGTATTGGGACATAATATAACAGTAAGATGTGTCCCCGTGGAAAAGGACAACCATACGTTTAAAAACAACGAGGACTTCAAAAAACCAGTGGAGGAACAGAATGAAGAGCTATTACAGCATCCTGCAGTCAAAACTGTAATGGAAAAGTTTGGGGCTAAAGTTGTTAAAATTACTAAAAAAGGATGGAGGTAGAAAATGGCAGGGATAGGTAAATTTCTTAAACAAGCACAGAGAATGCAGAAAGATATGGCTAAAATACAGGCGGAAATGGCAAATAAGACAGTAGAAGCAACTGCTGGCGGTGGGATGGTCACAGTAATAGCTAATGGGAATCAGGAAATAACCGGTGTTAAAATTGAGAAGGAAGTAGTAGATCCAGACGATATAGAGATGCTTGAAAATCTTGTTATTGCAGCTATTAATGAGGGACTGCGTAAATCCAAAGAGATGGTTACAGGGGAAATGAGTAAATTAACAGGCGGTCTGAATATACCAGGACTTACTATATAGGGGGGATAGTGTATTACACAGAATCTCTTGACAAACTAGTTAAAGAATTAGGCAAGTTGCCTGGCATTGGCTCAAGAAGTGCTCAGAAGATGGCATTCCATCTTCTAAAAATACCTAAAGAGGAAGCTAGGGAACTTGCGCAAGCTATTGTAGACATAAAGGAGAAAACAAGGTATTGTTCTATATGTAATAACTTTTCAGAAGGTAAGTACTGTCCAATCTGCATAGATCCAGGCAGAGATAAGAGCATAATATGTGTTATTGAAGAACCAAATGATATAATTGCAATAGAAAAAATAGGAGTATATAAGGGGACATATCATGTGTTGATGGGCGCTATATCTCCGCTTGACGGAATAGGCCCCGATGAGTTAAGAATAAAAGAACTTCTTGGAAGAATATCTGCAGATGTCAAGGAAGTTATATTAGCAACAAATCCTAATACAGAAGGCGAGGCTACAGCAATGTATCTTGGTAAGATAATAAAGCCGTTAGGGACCAAAGTAACCAGAATTGCCAGAGGTATCCCTGTTGGCGGAAATATTGAGTATACAGATCAGGCAACATTAGCCAAAGCTATGGAAAAACGGGGGGAAATATAATGGCACTTAATAGTTTGGATATCATCATAATTTTGATTCTGGGAATAGTAACTGTATGGAGTGGAATTAAAGGGTTTTTCAAAACCATTATAAACCTGGCTGCTATTATTATTGGATATATTGTTGCCAGCCATTTCTACGTATTTTTAGTTGAAATGTTTAGAGAAAAGATTGGTGATTCAGTATTTATAAAAGGGTTATGCTTTATAGTGCTTTTTGTTCTTACCGCTGGGGCTATTCTAGTATTGGGACATTTCTGTGATAAGCTGGTAAAAAAATCTCCTTTAAGGGGGCTTGACCATGTAGGTGGAGCATTATTTGGTTTTATTAAGGGCGCATGTATTGTAGGTGTACTGCTTGTTTTCTTAGTGGTTCTGTTGCCTAAGGATAGTAAATTTACAGGAGAATCCCGTATGCTTCCGAAGGCAAAAACAGCATTTTTAGCTATGAAGTCTCTACTGCCGCAATCTCTCAAAAAAAAGACAACTCAAAAATACGAGGAGTTTAAAAATTATTGGAAACAGACGAAAGAAAATCTCTCCATTTTATAATTTCCAGACTGATAAAAGAATATCCTAGCACAAAGACTACTCTACACTATAAAAGTCCACACCAACTTCTCATATCAACAATACTCTCTGCCCAATGTACGGATGAAAGGGTAAATAAAGTAACAAAAGAATTATTTAGAAAGTACAAGTCTGTAGGGGATTATGCCAATGCAGAACTTTCTGAATTAGAAAAAGATATAAGACAAACAGGTTTCTTCAGGAATAAGGCAAAAAATATAAAAAATTCCTGCAAGATGCTTATAGAAAAATTTGACGGGCAAGTTCCAAACACAATGAAAGAAATACTGCTTCTTCCCGGAGTTGCAAGAAAAACAGCAAATGTAGTGCTGACAAGCGCATATGGAGTAATTGAAGGCATTGTGGTTGATACTCATGTGAAAAGGTTATCGCAGAGACTGGGCTTAACAAAGAATGATAATCCCGAAAAGATAGAAAAAGACCTTATGAACATTGTTCCGAAAGAGAAATGGGGCGAGTTCTCATTTTTACTCATATCCCATGGCAGGAAAGTATGTCAGGCAAGAAAGCCCGTCTGTAATAAGTGCATTCTTAATGACCTGTGTCCATCAAGAACAAATTCTGCATAACACAAAAGACCACCTTATTATTTGACTGGTTGTAAGATAAATTAACCTCTGGTATAATCAAAAATACTCAAATAAGTAAAGGGAGACGATGGTATGAAAAATCTAAACATTGATGTTTTAAATGGCGTTTGTGAAGAAGTTAAAAGCAGTATTGTTCCTTTTTGTGAGAAACTGGTTGAGATACACACAGATAATATAAAAGCAATAATTCTCTATGGGAGCGCAACAGGCAAAGAGTTTGTGCCAAAAAAGTCAAATATAAATATAATGATCGTTTTCAATAATCTCGGACTGAATGAGCTTAAAAAAAGTTTAAAACTGGTTGCAAAAGGCAGAAAAAAAAGGATAACTGCTCCGCTTTTTCTAACTATGCGTCATATTGAAACTTCAACAGATGTTTTCCCAATAGAATTTCTTGAAATGAAGGAGAACCATCTTCTTGTTTATGGAGAGGACATTCTGGAGGATATTAAAATAAATCAGGAAAATATCAGACTGCAGTGTGAATCCCAGATAAAGGGTAAATTGATACGTTTAAGGCAGTCATATCTTGAGATTGGCCTGAAGCGAAAGGGAATAGAGTCGCTTATGATAGATTCTCTGACCTCATTATTTCCAATCTTCAGGAACATACTCCGTCTTAAAGGAGAAACTCCACCAACTACAAAAGAAGATGTAATTGAGCTTATGAAAAACAAGTTTAATATAAATAACCAGATATTTCTTAATATCTTAAGAGATAAAAAAGGTGACGAAAAAATTGGTGAGCAGCCTGCTGAGCAAGCATTTGAAACGTATCTGGAAGAGATAAGAAAGCTTGCATTAATAGTGGATGAATTAAAATGAGCACTGTCAAGTCAAAATTACTTTTACTCACACTGTTTTGTGTTTTTGTTCTATACCATGTAAGTATTTTTGGAGCAGATAGATATCCAAATTACACCGGCTATGTAAATGACTTCGCCAGGGTTCTGAACAGTAGTGAGAAGGGCATAATAACTAATTTAATTACTGAACTTGAGAAGAAAACATCTGCAGAAATAGCAATTGTAACAGTCTCGAATATTGAAGGCTCTGAAATCAATATTTATAAAAACGGTCTTTTTGAAAAGTGGAAAATAGGTAAAAAGGGGAAAGATAACGGGGTGTTAATTGTTCTTGCAATGAAGGAAAGAAAGGTCGGCATAGAGGTTGGTTATGGGTTAGAGGGAGTTTTGCCTGATGGACTCTGTGGAGAGATTATTCGCAAGCAGATGTCGCCAAACTTTAAAGCAGGTCAATTTGGAAAGGGACTTGTAAGCGCTGTTGCTACAATATCAAATCTTGTTGCTAAGGAATATAATGTTAAGCTATCAGGGCTGAATTCTTTGCCAAGAACTGCATATGTAGTGCGAAAGCGTTCAGCTGCCAGCTCCATAGCAAGCATAATCTTTGCACTGTTATTCTTAATGCTTATCTTAGGTTCAAGGACAGGTCTTCTTGGAGTATTGCTTTTTGGATCAATGACTGGCAGAGGCGGCTATTGGGGAGGAGGTGGTTCCGGCGGTTTTGGTGGAGGTTTTGGCGGGTTTGGAGGCGGCATGTCCGGCGGCGGAGGTGCAAGCGGAAGCTGGTAAATTGCAGTCAAAGACTGCTAAAAAAAGGAGGGATGTATGAAAAAAGGATGTTTGGTAGGCATAGTAATTGTTGTTGTAATTATTGGGTTTATAGGCTTTTTCATTGGTGGGCTTAATAAGGTTGTAAGAATGGATGAGAATGTTAAAGCCGCCTGGGCACAAGTTGAAAACCAGCTGCAAAGAAGAAATGATCTAATACCTAATCTGGTAAACACAGTTAAAGGATATGCGAAGCACGAAAAAGAGATTTTTACTTATGTTGCTGATGCCAGAGGAAAGCTTGCAGGCGCAATCAAAGAGAATAAGTCAATCAAAGAAAAAATTCAAGCGGCAGGAGAGCTAAATACGGCTATTTCTCGTCTGCTAATGATTGTGGAAAGATATCCTGACCTTAAGGCAAATGAGAGCTTTGCGAGACTCATGGACGAGCTTTCAGGAACAGAGAATAGAATCGCTGTTGAAAGAATGAGATATAACAGAGGTGTTCAGGAATTTAATGCGCATATTCGTATGATACCGGGCAGCTTTTTCGCACGGTTAAAAGGGCTTAGCAAAGCTGAATACTTCGAGGTAGAAGAAAAAGCAAAAGAAGTACCGGTAGTAAAATTTTAATGTCTACTTCTGATATCAGGCTGATTTCTAATAATGATAGCGTACTTGTTATTGTTGATATACAGGAAAGACTTGTTCCTAAGATATCCGACAAGCACACTGTTATTGACAATACTGTTACATTGATAAAATCTGCCGGAATACTTAACATTCCGATTACAGTAACTGAACAATATCCCAAAGGATTAGGCTCAACCATTCCTGAAATAAAAGATTTAATAATTCCATGGCAGCCAATAGAGAAGATATGTTTTAGCTGTTTCGGTAGTAGTGATTTTTCAGAAAAGCTGGAAGGACTGGGAAAGAACAATTTAATATTATGCGGAATAGAATCCCATATTTGTATAATGCAAACTGCATTGGATGGACTAAAATCAAACTATTCTGTTTTCTTTGTTAAAGACGCTATATCATCCAGAACTAAAAATAATAGAGAAACTGGTTTTGAAAGAATGGCTCAGGCTGGCGCAATTCCCGTTTCTACAGAGATGGTAGTGTTTGAGTTATTAAGAGAAGCAGGTGCGGACAAATTTAAACAAATAGTAAGCTTGATAAAGTAGCGGCTTTGCGTTGACATGCTAGACATATATATATAGAATAAAACTCCCAAAATATTAAGAGGTTGAATATGATAAAAGTGGCAATTGTTGGTGCAACTGGTTATGCAGGTGTAGAGCTTATACGAATCTTATTAAATCATCCTGGTGTGGAGATTACATCCTTGACGAGAAAAGGAGAATCTCTATCAAATATTAGTGAAGCGTTCCCCCATATGTATAATCAGATAACGTTGCCATGTAATACCCTAAAAAACCCGGAACAGGTTGCAGAAAAGGCAGATGTTATTTTTATGGCGCTTCCACACTGTTCTGGCTTAGACCTGACTGACCAATTTCTGAAGCTGGGGAAAATTGTTATTGATTTGAGTGCGGATTTTCGCCTTAAAGATGCTGATATATATATAAAATGGTATGGAACCAAGCATACCCATCCGGAACTGCTCAAGGAAGCAGTGTACGGACTTCCTGAGATCTACAAAACTAATATTGAGAAGGCAAAGCTTATAGCTAATCCAGGCTGTTTCCCAACAGGTGCAATACTTGCTCTTAAGCCGCTTACTTCAGGCGGACTGGTAAAAATAAACTCTATTATTATAGATTCAAAGACAGGCCTCTCTGGAGCAGGAAGAGGCTTGAGCTTGAAAAGTCTATTTTCAGAGGTAAATGAAAACATCACTCCTTATAATATAAATACGCATAGACACCTGCCGGAGATGATTCAGGAACTTACAGGGCATAAAGCAAAGACTACACAAATTACTTTTACACCACACTTGATTCCTGTAACACGCGGTATTTTGAGCACAACTTATGTTTCTGTACAGAATAATAAGGCCATTGCTAATGTAGTTGATATATATAAAGACTTCTATAAAAAGAGCCCTTTTATTCGGATATTACCTGAAGGCACAGCTCCTCAAACAAAACATGTTTATGGCTCAAATTACTGTGACATAGGTATCTTTCAAAACAAAGAGGCACATCAAATTATCATTATCTCTGCAATTGATAATCTGGTAAAAGGCGCCAGTGGACAGGCTGTGCAAAACATGAACATAGTATGCGGGCTTGAAGAAACCGCAGGTCTGAACCTCATACCAGTGTTTCCATAAAGGCAATTCTGTGAAGATAATAAAAGGCGGCATTACAGCTCCTCATGGATTTAGAGCGGCAGGTATACCTTGTGGAATAAAATCATCTAAAAAGGACCTTGCTCTTATATTTTCAGACAGATCTGCAGTAACTGCAGGTCTGTTTACAACAAATCAGGTCAAGTCTGCTCATGTTTTGCTTGATCTAGGGAAACTACGCAGAAAAGAATCTCAGGCAATTATAATTAATAGCGGTAATGCCAATGCATGCAATGGTGCTACAGGAAAAGACAATGCTCTGAAAATGTCTGAATACACTGCAAAATGTCTGGATATAGATAAGCAAGGTGTACTTGTAGCATCTACGGGTATAATTGGGGTGCCTCTCCCTATGAATAAAATTAAAAAAGGCATTAAAGATATCTCTAATAAACTCACTATAGACGGCTCTAAAGATGCTGCTGAAGCTATTCTTACAACCGACACTACTATAAAAGAAGTGGCTGTAGATACAGGAATTAAAGGCAGGACAAAGGACAATATAAGAATTGGCGCAATTGCCAAGGGCTCAGGAATGATTGCTCCTAATATGGCTACATTGCTCGCATTTATAACAACAGATGCCTGCATAAAATATGAAGAATTGTTTACATCTTTGAGAGAATGTGTGAACACTACATTTAATATGCTGAGTATAGATGGAGATATGAGCCCTAATGACACAGTTATTATTATGGCAAATGGCACCTCAAGAAATAAAAGGATTAAATTCAATACACCTGAATATAAGAAATTTACTGATGCACTAAATTATGTATGCACATATCTTACAAAAAAGATTGCTGCTGATGGCGAAGGCGCAACAAAACTAGTTGAGATACAGATTAAAGGTGCAAGAAACATAAAGGATGCTAGACGCGCAGCTAAAGCAGTAGCTAATTCCAATCTGGTAAAAACAGCGCTTAATGGTTGCGACCCCAACTGGGGAAGAATTCTCTCCAGTTTAGGCGCAGCACGCATAAAGATTAAGCCCGGGAAAATTGATATCGCAATTAACTCTGAACCAATAGTTCACAATAGTATAAGCACAAACTTCTCTCAAGAAAGACTACATAAGATCTTGAAAGAAAAAGAAATTACAATAACAATCAATTTAAACATTGGTGGTCACAGTTCAACCGCGTATACTTGTGATATGTCAGAAGTATATGTAAAAATAAATGCGCATTACCACACATGAGAAATTGAATTAATTATGGAAAAGCTGATTGAAAAAGCAAAAGTGCTCATAGAAGCACTGCCATATATCAAAAAGTTCCACGGAAAAAAAATAGTGATAAAATATGGCGGAAGCGCAATGGAGCATGAAGAAATCAAAAAAGCTATTATGCAGGATATTGTGTTTATGAAGTATGTTGGAATGAACCCAATTATTATTCACGGCGGTGGAAATGCTATAACTGAAGCACTTAAGAAAATGGGAAAGAAATCTCAATTTGTGGACGGATTGCGTGTTACTGATAAAGAAACAATTCGAGTTGTAGAACAAGTGCTTGTTGAGAAGGTAAATAAGGAAATTGTTTCTCTGATCAACGAATTAGGAGGGAACGCTCTTGGCATTAATGGAAAATCTGAATCTCTCATTATGGCAACTAAACTTGAAGCAAATAGGGATCTGGGATTTGTAGGACAGATCATCAAAATACAGCCGGAAAAATTGGATGAGCTCTGTAATCATGGCATTATTCCTGTAATAGCGCCTCTTGGGCTTGGTGAAAATGGAGAAACCTACAATATAAATGCTGATACCGCTGCCTCAGAAATTGCAGCAGCTACCAGAGCTGAAAAACTGGTTTTATTAACTAATGTTCCCGGAATATTAAAGGATAAATCTGATATGGAATCAATAATGTCTACGCTTAAGGTATCTGAAATTAAGGTACTTAAAAAAAGAGGCATAATTACAGGAGGAATGATACCAAAAATACATGCATGTGAGAAAGCACTGAACGCAGGTGTTAAAAAATCGCATATCATTGACGGCAGAATCCTGCATTCTTTGTTATTGGAAATATTTACTGATAAAGGCATAGGAACAGAGCTTATAAAAAATTAATTTTCAATTTTAAATTTTTAATTATGGATACTGCTGAAATTATAAAGTTAAGTAAAAGATACATAATGAATACATATGGTGGGCGTTCCATTGCCCTCGTAAAAGGGAAAGGGATGTACGTCTGGGATGCTGATGGAAAGAACTATTTAGATTTTCTTGCAGGGATTGCAGTTAATACGTTAGGACACTGTCATCCGGAAATTATAAAAACTGTTAAAAAACAAGTTTCCACTTTGATTCATGTATCAAATCTCTATCATATTGCTCAACAGGCAGAACTTGCAGAATTACTCGTTAAACATTCTTTTAAGGGCAAGTGCTTCTTCTGTAATAGCGGAGCAGAAGCAAATGAAGCTGCTATAAAGCTTGCAAGAAAATCAACAAAACCGGAAAGATTCGAAATAATTACAATGACTGGATCCTTTCACGGGAGAACCTTGGCAACTATTACAGCAACAGATAATGCAAAATATCAGAAAGGTATTAGTCCTCTGCCAGCTGGATTTAAACGTGCTGTTTTTAATGATATAGGAAGTGTTAAAAAGTGTATCGGCGATAGAACTTGTGCAATTATGATTGAGCCTGTTCAGGGAGAAAGTGGTATTCATATAGCAAAAAAAGATTTTATAACTGAGTTAAGAAAACTTTGTGACGAGAAAAAAATTCTTTTAATATTTGATGAGGTGCAATGCGGACTTGGGAGAACAGGAAAACTATTCGCTTATGAGAACTATAATGTAGAACCGGATATGATAACACTGGCAAAGAGTTTAGGAAGCGGACTACCTATTGGAGCATTGATTGCTAAAGATAAAACCAGTTCAGGCTTTGGGCCTGGAGATCATGCGTCAACATTTGGCGGCAATCCTCTCTGCTGCGCTACTGCATTAACAACACTAAAAATCATACTTAGAGATAATTTGTCTCAACATGCTTTGGAAATGGGGGATTACTTCAAAAATAAACTTGAAGCGCTCAAAAAGAAGTATTGTTTCATTAAACAGGTTCGCGGCATTGGCTTGATGACTGGAGTTGAGCTGGACTTTGAATGCAAAGAGATTGTTGAAAAATGTCAAAAAGCAGGGCTTTTGATAAACTGCACTTCAGGCAATGTCCTGCGTTTTCTGCCTCCGCTCATTGTGCCTGAAAAAGAGATTGATAAAGCTGTGAATATACTGGATAAAGTATGCTCAAGCACGTCATTGCGAGGAGCATAGCGACGAAGCAATCTCGGGGAATCCATGGTTTGAAGACAGTCTTAAAACTCTAGTAATTTTGAGGGCTTTATTTTGAATGCTTTGGCAAGTTTTTCTATGGTATCTAACTTTGCGTATGGAGGCTTTTTGCTTTCTAGAAGTTGAATATGTTTATAGTCAATATCTGACATTTCAGACAACTTTTGCTGTGTGTAATTATATTCTTGTCTTAAATTCCGTATCCTTCTAGCCAATTTCAAAGCAATATTTTCGTCTTCCATAATTTCATATTACATAGAAATATTTTTTATTGACACCGTATGGATACGGTGTATAATCTCTATGTATGTTGGAATATGTAATTAAAAGAGGGGAGAATCACATAAAAAAAATGTTAAATTTGATTCTGTGTGTTGTAATTTTTATAGGTTGTTTATGCTCAATGACCTTTGCTGGAGAAGGGGTATCATGGAAGGCTCCTTATGAGCAGTGCATCGTTCATTATCAAAATAAAGAATATGAAAAAGCTTTAGATTGTATTAATAAAGTTCTGGAATCTAAGGACTACCCCCCTTCTGCTCAATACACGCAGGGAGCTCTTTATATTATGCTTGAGAAGTGGGAGGAGGCACTACGAGCTTTGCGGCTCTACCTTCAACTTGAAAACCTTGATCTAGACAGGAAGAAACTTGCTGCCCAATGTATCAAAGATATACTAAAACAGCAGGAATTTGAGGTTTTAAAGATAAAAGAATCGGACGAAATAATTAAAAAACTAAATAACTGCGTTGTGGGAGTTGTGATGTATGGGGGCTTTAATACGTTTGGAGTTACTTTGTGGGAATTAATCATTGAATCTAATCTTTTTCGGGATGGTGATGGTAAAGAAATAAAATCTCTCATATCAATAAATAACAATGATGTAACAATACGACTAATTACAAATACAGGGACCATGAGTTTTGATTTTTTAATTCAAAAAGATACCGCTCTTTTAGTTAGTGCCTCTGGAATGGGGCAAAAGTTTGAACCCGCTGACGCTGCTATGATTTTAACAAGCTTGAGAGAAGATTTGTCTTTATCCAAGCCGACTGAAGAAGAAATTAAAAAGGCTGTTGCAAACGCAAGGAGAATGGTTGCGAAGGAAGGGGCTCTTCAGCAGAAGAAAGGCAAGGCTGAGAGTGTTGAGCTTCGAGATTCGGTCTGGACTGTTGTTCAGGTTGATGATGTTGGGAAGCAATTAACATCCAACAACCTGTTCGCGGAGAACAAAGAGACTACAGGGCGGTTCATCCGTATCTGTTTCAGGGTCAAGAACAAGACCAATAAAGAGGTGCGTATTATGGACACTCCCAAGGTAATTGATGCGCAGGGAAGGGAGTTTAGGGAAGTTGATATGTTGGTGGCATACATTCCTGCGGGAACCAAAGGGATGGCTTTTGAGGCTATTCCTGCGACCATGGAGCGAGAGTTCTGGGCTATTTATGAAGTGTCTTCTGATTCAAAAGGACTCCAGTTTCAGGTTCGTGAGCTGTCCATGTTTGGCAAAAAAGCCGTGATTGATATCGGTTTGTGAGGATAAATAATGACGAAATTCGTATAAAATAGAAAGCTAAAATAAAAGGAGAAATAGCATGCAAAATTCAATTCAAAAGATCATAGATGGAATTAAAAGCGGGTATATTTTTGATAGCCATTTCGTGATTGCTCAACTGATAAAATTTTATTCTGATGCCTATCTTGATTTTGCGAGTTCTATCAATGCTTCTAGTGATAAAACACTGATGGTTCATGGAAAGATAGGCCAAGAAATTGCGAAGCATAAGGGTTCCTTAATTCAAATGCTTCCAAATAAGTCTTGGTCAGAGAATATACATGGTAATACGAATGAGTGTGCTTGCTGGCAGAAAAAATAAATTTGGCTAACGTATCGTAACAGTATAGCTGCAAAAAAGAATGGAAGAATTTATTGAAAGTTAGAAAAATAACAAAAAAGAGTAAATATAAACTTAATTAAACTAGAGTCCTGCAAAATGGGAAATTAAAGAAAGATAGAAGAAGAGAAGTAGAATAAAAAAAGATAAAAATGCACATTGAAAGCAGAAAAAAGGATTTGGAGAGAATTTCAGAAGAAATTGGGCGGATTAAGACATAGTTCGC
>JAHJDO010000077.1 GCA_018812485.1 bacterium
AAATTCTTGATATTTTCATTTTGAATTCAACCATTTTAGGGAATGATTTTTCTGTTTTTACCGAAATTTGCTCTGTAACACACTCTTACTTATAGACTTACGCTTATGCCCCATTTTTCGCCAAATCTGTCTAGTTCCCTAGAGCAGAACGAATATTTCTCTCTTTCGTCTCATGAGTCAATATCTCTACATTACCTTCATTTTTCTGTTTCTCAACCAAGGAAGCATCTGCAGAAGTTATACTGATATCGTGTTTACCAAGAATAGTGCCGATTTTACCAATGACTCCCGGTTGGTCAATAATTGGAAATCGTAAATAATATCTTGAAATCATCTCTTCTATGGGCCTTATTTTCTTTGTGTCCCATGATAAATTTGGATATAAAATAGTATTATTTATACTCAGAGCAATCTTAATGATATCAGAGACAACACTACTTGCTGTAGGCATCTGTCCAGCTCCTTTTCCATAAAACATAGTTGTGCCCACAGCATCACCTTCAATACAAATAGCATTGTATTCATCCCTGACCGATGCTAACGGATGTTTCAAAGGAATCATTGTTGGGTGAACACGAAGCTCTATATCTTCGTTTGTGTTTTTAGCAATAGCTAAAAGTTTTATGATATAACCAAATTCGCGTGCAAATTTAATGTCCTGAATAGTGATTTTGGAAATACCCTCAGTATAAACATCACCTACATCTACTCTTGTGCCAAATGCAAGAGAGGATAAAATCACTAGCTTTTGACTGGAATCGATTCCCTCTATATCAAAAGCAGGATTGGTCTCAGCATACCCTTTCCGTTTTGCGTCTTTCAGTGCCTCTTCAAAGCTTTGTTCATTTTCATTCATTCTGGTTAATATGTAATTTGTTGTGCCATTAATAATCCCCAAAATCGCCCTTATTTTATTAGCAACTAATCCTTCTCTTAATGCATTAAGAAGAGGAATACCACCTGCTACACTGGCTTCATATTGTATCTGGACATTATTGTCTTTAGCAATTCCGGATATTTCCTCACCATACTTTGCCATTAATATTTTATTTGCAGTAATTACGTGTTTTTTTCTCGTCAATGCTTTAACGATATACGACTTCGCTGGTTCTTCTCCACCAATCAGTTCTATTACTATGCTTATTTCTGGATCCGAGAAAATCGTCTCAACATCAGTAGTCAAAATTTTAGAATCTACCTCTATTCTACGGTCTGAAGAAATATCTTTATCTACTATTTTTTTAAGATAAAGATTTATTCCCGTCTTTTTTCCAATTAGGTCGTGATTTTCTCTCAATAACTTTACTACCCCGCTACCTACCGTTCCAAAACCTATTAGACCCAGATTAACTCTCATTGTTAGTTGCCTCTATCTTCAAATCCTCTTCAGTAATCTTTCCTTCCTCAATCTTAAATGATCTAATATTCGGACTATTTTTATCTTTTAATGAAACGATCACATAAGATACCTCAGGATAAAAAGCCAACTCTACATCATACGCTGAAGGATATGCCTCTGTTTCAGGATGCGAATGATATATCCCCACCATTTCCAGTCCCACGTTTCTTATTTCCTTCATCACTTTAAGTTGTTCCTTTGGTCCCATAAAGAATGTCTTTGAGCTTTTATCTGCGTTGGTCATCCTGTAAATTCTCTCTATCTTTCCATCTTTACCTGCCAGTATCCCACACGCTTCGTTAGGATAATCTTTCTGGCAGTGTTGAACCATCTCCGAAAGATAGACTTTGTTTATCTTCATGTTATCCTCAGATATTATATTCCGGTGACTTCGATGTATTTCTCCCCCAAACTATCCTTTCCCATGCTCTTTCATGATAGTAGTAAAGCACAAGCCTAATTGCATGAAATGTAATAGTTATCAGTGTTGTTTCTTTCCAATCCCGCGTGAACAACCAAGCCAGAACACCCAGTATCACTATACCTATAATTCTCCAAATAATTGACTTGACCCAGGAGCGTAATCTGGTATCAACTGCATTTGCCATCTCAATTCCCTAGTGCTTGTAAATTAAAGAATAGTCAAACTTGTTTTCTTGGCCGATGAT
>JAHJDO010000078.1 GCA_018812485.1 bacterium
AATGCCAGTGTTATTTATAAAGGCACAAAGATTAATATAGTGGACACGCCCGGACACGCTGATTTTGGAGGGGAGGTTGAGCGGACTTTAAGAATGGTAGACGGGGTTTTACTGTTGGTGGATGCCAAAGACGGGCCAATGCCGCAGACCAGATTTGTGCTCAGAAAAGCCCTGGAACTGGGGCATAAGGCAATAGTTGTAATCAATAAAATAGACATGGCTGATGCCAGGATAGACTATGCAATAAACCGTACGTTTGATCTTTTCTGCGAGCTTGACGCGACAGAGAAGCAGTTGAATTTTCCGATTGTTTACGCTTCCGCGTTAAAAGGTTTCGCAACATTGAATCTAAGTAAACCTTCGGATAATATATCCCCTCTTCTGGATACTATTCTCGAAACAGTGCCCCAACCTGCGGTAAATCCTGACGCGCCTCTCCAAATCTTAGTATTAGCGCTCCTTTCGGATTTTTATAAAGGCAAGATGGGTATAGGAAAAATTACAGCAGGCTCTATCGCAAAGGGCATGAATGTTGTTCTTGCCCGAAGGGACAAGAGCCAGAAACTTTGCAAGGTCACAGCTATTTTAAGTTATGAAGGCCTTAAACAGATAGAACGCGATAGCGCTGAATCAGGAGAAATAGTGGCTGTGGCAGGATTTGAGGAAATAGGCATAGGTGACACTATAACTGATGCCGATAATCCTTCGCCGCTTAATCCTCCTGAAATAGAAAAACCGACTGTCCGAATGATGTTCGGCGTAAATAAAAGCCCTTTTGCCGGAAGAGAGGGTAAATATATTACTTCCAGAGCGCTTCGCGAAAGGCTTTTTAAAGAAATTGAGACAAACGTATCGTTGCGAGTATATGAAACAGAAAGCCCTGATATATTTCTAGTATCCGGAAGAGGGGAGTTGCACCTGGCGATTTTAATAGAAACTATGCGGCGCGAAGGTTATGAGCTGCAGGTTTCCCAGCCGGAAGCAATATTTATTGAAAAAGACGGGATAATTATGGAACCTTTTGAATTTTTAACCATTGAAGCCCCCTCGGAATATCAAGGTGTGGTCATAGAAGAGGTAGGCAGACGGAAGGCCTGTCTTAAAAATATGTTCCAGGGCGTGAAAGGCGTGGTTTATTTTGAATACGAGATTTCAACACGGGCTGTTATAGGTTTAAAAGCCATGTTCATGACAAAGACGCGCGGTACTGCGATAATAAACCATGCATTCGATGAATATGAGCCTATGAACGAGAATCTTTCTTTTGTCAATACTCACGGATCTTTAGTGTCTTCCGAAACAGGCGTTTCTACATCATACGGCCTTAATAATGCGCAGGAACGAGGCGAATTATTTATAGGCCCGAATGTCGAAGTTTACGAAGGCATGATTATCGGCCAGAATTCCAGGCCCGAAGATCTGGATATAAGCCCCTCTAAGACAAAAAAACTTACCAATATGAGGGCTGCAGGTTCTGATGATGCTATCATGCTCACGCCTCCCAAGGAAATGACACTGGAGCTTTCCATAGAATATCTGGGTCCGGACGAGCTTTTAGAAGTTACTCCAAAAAATCTCAGATTAAGAAAAAAGATTTTAGACCCTCTTATCCGCAAGCGTTCCAAACGAGCTTCAAAATAATAAGCTACATCCATAGTGGTAGTAGTAGGGAGATAACTTTAGTTACACTTGAAAGTTAAGATTATTATGCTACAATGAGCAATAAAAAGAGTAGATATACGTTATGAAAAGCAAAGTAATTGGAATAACCATAAGGATTTTCACCGTTACTTTAATTACAATCTCGATCTTCTTGGTAACAGGAGAGTGGGCATTAAGAAGTTTTACCTTTTATGGGATAGAATATTTCATACAATTAGCCAGCGACGGTAATGTGGTATTAAAA
This sequence comes from bacterium, assembly GCA_018812485.1. Lineage (NCBI taxonomy): Bacteria > bacterium. The sequence continues at coordinate 1,907 of JAHJDO010000078.1, forward strand.
AATGAAAATCTCCCCTACATGCCCGTTGATCTCGCAAATGCAATAGGTAATTTAAATGAGCGCGTGGTAATGAATCCAAAAGATACGTACAAGATAATTATTCTTGGGGATTCTATAGCTGCGGGAGGGGAGTTGCGAAGAGGTGAAGAGTCCTTCTCAGCGAGATTGAAAGTTTTACTTGAGAAAGACTTCCCCGGAAAGAATATTGATATTTTTGTTTTTGCGCAGGGGGGATACAGTACTACTGAAGAAGTCGAGGGTTACAGGCGCTATAGTAAATATTTTAAGCCGGATTTAGTAATCCTTTCTTATTGCCATAATGATACTGCAGAAGCCGATAAAAGGATTATTACAAGAAATGGTAAGAAACTAATAGCTTTCTATAAAACAGGCAATCCATATTTAAAAATATTTCCCTTTAATCGATTTCTTACCGAACGATTTCTTATTGCAAGATTTATGAATGAAAAAAGTATAGAGTTATTATCTGTGTTTCATATTAGGCCAGGCATAGCTTTTTGTAACCTTGCAGAACAAAAGATATTCCGTGGTTTCGAAAAACTATATGTATTAACAAAAAATACAAATACACCTGTCGTTGTCGTAGTGTTTCCTTATCTGGGAGATGAAATCGACATCACTAGAGATAGGATGGCCGATTTTATTAAACAATGGTGCGCCCGTTTTAATTTTTTGCATATAGACCTACTTAGTAAGTTCGCAGAATATGATTATCGCCAGCTTAGGTGTAATCCACAAGATTCCTGTCATCCTAATGCCATTGGACATAAGATTGCCGCTGAAACAATAGAGGAAATGATAAAGCAAGCGGATCTTATTAAATAAAACTTTAATTACCATTGTTTATCCAGACTTCGGTACTTCACCGCCTCTGAAATATGTTCAGCTAGAATAGTTTCTGATGTTGCCAGATCCGCAATGGTCCTGGAGACTTTCAATATCTTATCATACGCCCTTGCGCTTAGGTTCAGTTCAGTCATTGCCATTTTGAGCAGGTTTTTTTCTGCCTAAAAATAATAAAAAAATTTGAAAGAAAATAACCCCCTACTGTGTCTTATGTAGTAGGCGAAGGAGTGCTATGCTTTCTAGATTATATTCAGCTTCAACTTATGGGACAGAGGCTTATCGGTTAGAGATAGAAGTGGATATTTCAAGAGGATTGCCTGCTGTTTCAATAGTAGGTCTGCCTGACACTGCTATACGAGAATCTAGAGACAGAGTAAAAAGTGCAATTAAAAATTGTGGCTATGAATATCCAAGAGGTAGAATTACAGTAAATCTTGCTCCGTGTGATATAAAGAAAGAAGGACCAGCCTTTGATTTGCCTATTGCATTAGGTATTCTTGCTTCAACTGGTCAAATTTCTTTTAATCTTCTGCAAGATTTTGTATTTTTAGGTGAGTTAGCTTTAAATGGTAAAATAAGGCCAGTAAAGGGTGTTTTGCCAATGGCTTTATTTTTACGAAATTCACCCATCAAGAAGCTAATAGTTCCAAAAGAAAATGCTCATGAGGCAGCAATAATAAAAGAAATTGATGTTTATCCTGTTGAAAACCTTCAAGAGGTCACGTATCTTCTTTCTAACTTTCTTGAGAAAAAGCCGTTAAAAATAGATATAAATGATTTAATAGAGAAGAAAGATTATGATGTGGATTTTTCTGAGGTCAAAGGTCAATATTTGGCAAAGAGGGCTTTAGAGGTTTCAGCAAGCGGTTTTCATAATATTTTGATGATAGGCCCGCCTGGTGCAGGAAAAACAATGCTTGCAAAAAGACTCCCCACTATCTTACCTGAGATGACTAATGAAGAGATATTTGAGGCTACAAAGATATACAGCATCGCAGGTCTTTTAACCAAGGAAAAGCCTTTAATTACGACCCGCTCATTTAGAACAGTTCATCATACCTCATCTGATATTGCATTAGTAGGAGGAGGTCAGAATCCCAAGCCAGGAGAAGTAAGTCTATCTCACAATGGAGTGCTATTTATGGATGAACTTCCAGAGTTTCATCGCGATGCTTTGGAGAGTTTGAGACAGCCTCTTGAGAACGGCAAGGTAACTGTAGCAAGGGCAAGTAAAACCTTGACTTTCCTAAGTCGTTTTCTTCTCATCTGTGCAATGAATCCCTGTTACTGTGGTTATTTCACATCTACTTTTAAACCTTGCAGATGCAGCACTCATCAGATTCAAAAATATAGAAGCAAGATTTCAGGTCCATTGCTGGATAGGATTGATATTCACATAGAAGTGCCAGAGCTAAAATATGAGCATTTAATTGTAAAGAGACAAGAAGAATCTTCATATAAGATTCGTGAAAGAGTTGAAAGAGCAAGAAAAAATCAGCTCCAACGATTTAAAAAATCAGGCGTTTACTTTAATTCACAAATGACGGATAAGATGATCAAGGAATTTTGCATACTGGATAGTGAACCAGAGGAACTATTAAAAATGGCAATCCATGAACTGAATTTTTCAGCAAGGAGTTATAATAAAATTCTAAAGATAGCCAGAACAATAGCTGATTTGGCAGATTCAGAAAAAATTACACAAGACCACATATCCGAGGCAGTTCAATACAGGAGCTTGGATAAGGAGTTGTTTTAATTTTGATCTTGACGGCCTTATTTTATTATGTTACATTACATAATGTAAACTTACATAATTTACAGGAGGTTAATATATGGAAAATCCATTTGTTTATGGAGATGTAGTTAAAGGACAATACTTCACTGACCGCGAAGAGGAGCTTAAAGAACTAAAGTTAGACCTTTCTTCCGGCCAGAATGTGCTTATATTTTCACCTCGCCGCTACGGAAAAACCTCTCTGATTATCAAGGTGTTAGATGAATTTAAAAGAGAAGGTTTTATTACTGTATATGTGGATTTATTTCGGGTTACTTCAATACAGAGCTTTATCAAAATTTACACCAGCAGCGTAACCAAGGCCAGCGTTACTAAACTTGAGGAAGCGGTACAATTTTTAAAAGAACACTTCCCTGCTTTAATCCCAAGAATAGTTATTAAAGGCCAGGAACCGGCTGAGTTCGAGTTTGATTTTGAAGCCGCTAAAAAAGATGCTGAGAGGTTGCTTGACGATTTATACGATTTTCCTCAGCGGGTAGCAGTCAAAAGAAAAAAGCGCCTCATTGTAGTATTTGATGAATTCCAGGAGATATCCACCTTAAATTTATCTATCGAACGCCAGCTTCGCGCTAAGATTCAGCACCATGATAAGGTTAGTTATTGTTTTATGGGCTCCAAGCGCCATCTTATGGATGAACTGTTTCAGGATAAGAATAAGCCGCTCTATAAAATCGCCAAAGCCATTCCGCTTGGTAAAATTCCATCCGAGAGATTCAAAACTTTTATACATTCAAGGTTTAAGTCAGTAGATATGCGCATAGAGTCAGGTTTGATAGATGAAATCTTAAACGTTACAGCCCGCCATCCATATTATACCCAGCAGCTTTGCCATGAAATTTTTAATATTGCTTTCTCAAAAGAAGAGTCTGTGGTAATAAGCCAAAAGGATATAAATTCCGCAAGAGACAAATGTATACAGGCGCAATCATATGCCTATGCGACTATTTGGGACAGCCTGGCGGCTAAACAAAAGAGCTTAGTTGTTGCCTTATATAAAGAACCAGGCGCAAATATCTATTCTCAAGATTTTTTAGTCCGTCATTCTTTAGGCACAGCTGCTTCTATCCAAACAGCGGTCAATGCCTTGGAGAAAAAAGGCGTCTTAGATCGTGAAAACGGCTCCTATTTTGTTTCAGATGTGTTTTTCATTGATTGGCTTAGGCAGAAGATAGCTTAACTTATTTAATTTCAGCAAGTTACAATCTCTACTTTATCTTGAAAAAGGCAAATTTTATGCTATATTTATATATATAGACAAAATATAACAGCAAAAACAACCAATTAACCCTAAACAAGGGTTATTTTTTGCCATGA
>JAHJDO010000079.1 GCA_018812485.1 bacterium
ATATAATATTATTTATATTTTAAGAAAATAAAGGAGTACCCATATGTCTAATATTATTGCAGTAGCCAATCAAAAAGGCGGCGTGGGTAAAACAACAACTGTCTTTAATTTAGGGAAAGCCCTTGCGCGTAAAGGAAAGGATGTTCTTTTAGTAGATTTAGATCCGCAGGGACACTTAACTATTCATACTGGCCTTGAACCCGATGACTTGGATATTACAATATATAACGCCCTAAAGGACCAAAAAACCTTAAGTGAAGTAATTAAAGAAACGGGGGATGTTAAAATTGCACCGGCAGATATATCTTTAGCAACTGCAGACTTGGAATTATCCAAAGAAATAGGTAACCAGGAACTTTTAAAAGATATTCTAGAGAAAATACAAGCTGATTACGATTATATAATTATAGACTGCCCACCCAGCTTAAATCTTTTAACCATTAACGCTCTTTGCGCAGCTGATGGGGTTTTAATAACAGTCCAGGCGGAATATTTCGCTTTAAAGGGACTTAGTGATTTATTTAAAACAGTTGAAAAAGTTAAAAAGAAGCTCAATCACGCGATCCAAATTATAGGAATTCTGCCTTGTATGTATGATTCCCGGAGAAAACTTTCGGAAGAAGCTCTTAAGGTGTTGAAGGATAACTTTAGCGGCATGTTGTTAAAGACAAAAATTAGGGAAAATGTAAAACTGGCCGAGGCTTCTTCTAGAAGTAAAAGTATCTTTGAGTACGATTCTGAAAGTCATGGGGCCGAAGACTATAATAGTTTGTGTAATGAAATTTTAGCAAAGGAGACCAAAAATGGTTGAAAAAAATGATAAACTGGATGGTGTTTTTTCCTCTATAATCCAAAAAAAGAAAAAAGAACCTTCAAAAAAGCTTAGTAATACGAGTAATACAGATAATTTGGATAATATAAAAACCCAAGAGAAAGTTGTTAAGCCTGTCCGCATCCCTCATACTTACAAATATGAAAAAGATGTTGTTGATAAAGTAAAAGCGTATGCATATTGGAAAAGGTCTGATATCTCTGATGTTGTAAATGCCGTTCTAAAGGCATTTACCAAGGCTGTAGAAAAAGAAGAGGGAATAATAAAACCGATTCCTACGGGTTCCATCCAACCAGTTAAGTCTATCAAAGTGGAACAGGAAGCAAGCCAGAAGTAGTTCTATAATTTATTTCTAAATATTTCTATTCATTTCCATTTTTGCTTGATTTTATTCTTGACACGTTCAAAATTGAACGGTATAGTTATTATGTAATGTTAAATAATATAATAAATCAGTGGCAATGAATTTGTTATCTCAAAAGGCGAATAATTATTATGTAAGACCTGAGGGGAGTCTTTTGGATGCCCACGCTTTTGATAAGCTTGTATTCTCTATATCCGCTACACCATTTTTAAAAAGATCTCAAATTACAAAACAAATAGTTATAGACCTTGAAAGTAGTAAAAAATTAAGCCTCTATGGTGAAATGGGAATTTTTCTTCTAGGTAAATTTTTAAATAAACTTCTGAATAGAAGTTTTAATATAAAATATCCTTCTAACGACACTCACAATGCTGTTTTTGAAACATTGCGTAATATCCGCAATGCTGCCAAAAGTCGTGAACCAAAACCTTTCAAAAATAATCCTTTTTGGCAAATAAATGATAAAAAGAATTCTATTATAATGTTTATGTTTGTAGAAGATGCAGGGGGAATTCGGAAACTACTTGATAGCACTATAAATATATTTCAACCATATCTGACTAATATATTACATTACCCGGGACAAAAAATTGACTATATTCAAAACATTATAGGTGAACTTACTCAAAATATTATAGATCATAGTGTGGTTGATTCTATGCCAAAAGGATATATTGCCTTAGCCGCAACAAAAAGAAAGGTTGAAATAGTTGTGATGGATTTAGGAATAGGAATACCTAAGCGTCTGGGAGATAGTCTCGGTATTAAAGATGAATTTTTGGCTTTAAAATTAGCTTTCAATAAAAGAGTTTCTTCCAGGTTAAGCGAACGGAGAGGAATTGGACTTCTTGAGGTAAAAAAAATAATTGAAGACTCCCATGGTTATTTAAGTGTGCGCTCTAGCAGGGCTAAAGTCTCTTTTTCTCCCAAGACATATAAGCCATCAGGGAAAACCTGGCTTTCTTCAACTTCTGCATGTTTTCCAGGGACACAGATAGAAGTCTTACTTTTTAATAAGAAACATTAAAAAGGATTTGCTTTATGGAATTATATTTAGATGACCATTTATTAGAAACTGAAGACGGTTTACTTATAGGGAGAGAAGCTGGGAAAGAAAAAAGAAAAGACGTATGTAAGCATTTAGATAATTTACCTGTTCATACCGGACTAAATATATCTTTTAAGAATATAAGAACCATAGATTTCTCCTGTGCCGATACTATATTTAACACGGTTCTGGGAATGATAGACGCAGGAGTTTATCCCGATAAATTTATAGTCTTATCTGAATTGCAAGATCATCAAATAGAAACTATAAACAGAACACTTAAAGAAGCTTCTAAGGTTCTATTTATTAAAACCAATGATCGCTGGAGCCTTATAGGTGACGTTAAAGATAGTTATAGCCCTATTATTGAAAAACTTCTTAGTGTGAAATCTATAAGCACTAGAGAACTTGCGACAGCTATGCATTATAACTCTGTACACATAGCTTCTAATAAATTAGCGGCGCTATATCGTAAAGGATTAGTGGCTAGAGAAAAATGGACGAGGGCTGAGCGAGGTGGTGGTCGACAATTTAGGTATTATAGTATTACAAAAGCTAAGAAAAAGTAGTATAATCATGTGTTTAAAAATGGAGAAAGATAGTGGATCAGAAAGAAATTAGGGGTCGTCTCGGTTATTTTATGTTTCTTAATGACGTCTTTAAAAGTGGTTCTTATGCAAAACTTTCTCCTTCTGCAAAATCGATCTATCCTGTAATTGGTGTTCATATAAATAGAGATGGTGAAGCTTTTCTTTCCACCTCTCGCATAGAAAAACTTTCTGGTTTAAGCAGGCATTCTGTAATAGATGGCGTAAAAGAATTAGTAGAAAATGGCTTTATTATGAAGGTTAAAGGGAATTCTCTTAAAAGTAATCGCTTTAGAATAGTTTTTGAATATGAAGGCAGTGTAATGGTTGCACTAAGGCAGTGCAAAAATTACACTAGTGGTAGTGTAAATAATATACCGAGGGTAGTGCAAAAACCATACCAGAGGGTAGTGCAAAAATTTAACCCTAATAAAGTAATATATAATAAAGTAACACAACCAAGTAAAGAAAAACAACAAATCACAACTAATATAATTAAAATTCATGATAGTCATGTAGGTCAAGTAAATATAGGTGAAAATAGTGGTGGTAATATTTTTAAAAAGATTATAAAAGAACTAAATCTTAAAGAAACTGGGCAAGAATTACTTAAAGATTATATTACTAAATACTCTCAAAATTGGGTAGATCGTGCATTTACTGAATCTGTAAAACGTGCAAAACCCAGCCTACATTATATGGAAGGAATATTAAAAAAATGGCAGCAAACAGGAAGGATTCAATTGGGTAGTTTTAAAGAAGAAATAGATATAAAAAAGAAAGAAGATTTTAGAAAAAACAGAGAGGAAAGGAAAAAACTTGAACAAAGCAAAGATTTAGACGAATCCCTTGAGCAAATATTTAATTCATTAGAAGACGAGGAAAAAAGGGGAATACAACAAAGAGTAAGGTATGAAGTTGATAAACTAAAAATTAAGCCGGAATTTGAAGGGCCAATATTAAGAAGTACAAGATTAAAAATACTAAAAGAAGAATTTTTAAATAAATAACTTAAAAAACTATCGTGGCAATATTAATCTCTATACTCTTATTATAGTGGCTGTGTTTTCCCTACCTGTATTATCTCGTCCTTTTAAAACTTAAACTTTCTTAAAATAGTTTAAATTTATACTATTTCCCAGGGTAGTAATAAAAGTAGAAGGAATTGGTATTCGGTTTGAGCATTATAAAGTAAAACCCGAATAACCCTTTTAATTTCGCAGTTTTCACAGAAAGCGAAAAGTTTTACTTGTTTTTGCCAGAATCTTGGCATAAAATAAAACAAAAGGAGATTAAATTTCACACTCTAAATTAAAGAGCGAAAAATAAAAGGAGAAGAATAATGACACAATTTAAAATTGTTGTAGAAAAACACCCCGATGGTTATGTCTCATATCCATTAGGATTTAAAGGAGTTGTGGTTGGGCAGGGCGATACTTACGAGGAAGCTTTATCTGATATAAAATCAGCAATTCAGTTTCATATCAAGACATTTGGAAAAGAGACATTAGAGACAGAGTCTCGAATTATAGAAGCTTTTGTTGCTGAAGCAGTCGTAGAAGCTTAATGGCAAAATTTCCAATTGATGCTCCTAAGCGCAAAGTAGTCAAGGCGTTTAAATTTTTAGGTTTTCAACCTATAAGAGAAAAAGAACATATTTCTATGATGCGCGAGAATCAGGATGGTAGTAAAACCCCTTTAACTATGCCGAATCATCAAAAAATAAAAGCTTCTACATTAAAGACAATATGTACTCAGTCTGGAATTTCAAGAGAGGAGTTTTTAAATGCTTATAGAAAGGCGTAGCGAAAAAGGATCTATTATTTCTAATTTCACTCGGATTGCACGCCGTCATCATCTTAACTATGATCAGTTGAGATATGTTTTTAAAGCTGTTCGTGGTAATCTCAATCTCAAGCCCAATGATCGCTCAAAACGCCTTCCCAGGATTCTTACTGACCATGAATTATCTTCCTTTTTTGAGGGAATAGAGGATTCTTTGTTATCGCATAAGATTATGCTCAAACTTCTTTTTTATACAGGCCTACGCGTATCAGAGCTTGTGAATATAAAAGTTTCAGATATAGATATAAAAAACAACAAAATTTTTATCAACCAGGGTAAAGGATCAAAAGATCGCTATGTTTTGTTTCCGGAGGCTTTTCGTCTGGTGCTGGAGGCATATTTGGCAAACCCTAATGGTAAACAGTATCTATTTGAATCAAACAGAGGAACAAAATACACACCGCGCAGGATCCAGCAGGTTGTTTCAGGATATATGAAAAACGCTGGAATAGATGCGGATTCCAACCGCCGTCTTGGCCCGCACATTTTAAGGCACCAGTTTCTGACATTTCTTACAAGAAAGGGAATGTCAGATGCGCAGATTCAGCTCATATCTGGCCACAGCACAAAGAAATCCCTGGAAGTTTATCAGCATCTATCTTTAAAGGATGTAGAGAAGGACTATCAAGAGGTATGGAAAACGTGAAAAACAGGAAAATAAGTTGGCACATATCTTGCGACAGACAGACAGACAGACAGACAGACAGACAGACAGACAGACAGACAGACAGACAGACAGACAGACAGACAGACAGACAGTACTCCTTCCTTAAAAAAATTTTCTTTCTTAAAGCGCTTATAGGCGTACACGGCACAAAACGCCAAATTAGGGCGTTAGCGTCCTGCACGCATAATCAACCCCCTTATTAATCATCAAATGTTTTAATGATTTTCCCGACAGATCGTCTATGAATCCCAAGTCTCCTGGCGATTTCGGACTTGAATATTTTCTCTTTCCAAAACTTCCTTACTTCCTTAGTTTTACTTATCGCTGTCTTAGGTCTGCCCAGAACTTTTCTTTTTTGTTTAGCTTGTTCCAACCCAATACACAATAGCGTTTGATAACATGCTAGGACAGCTTGCTTTATTCGTAATTTCTTCTAAATCTCCCTGTGGCCCCAATAGGATCCACATATTGTCGCAGGAGAAAGATTCTCAGATTTTATATCTTTAAGGAAATCTTTTATCCATAGGTTTTTTGGCGTGTGTTCTGTACGCATAATCAATACCCTCGTTAATGTCCCAGATTATGCGTGCAGAATAGTCTTTTTCAGAAAAATGTGCAGCAAGTATTTTTCTCCTGCACGCATAATATAAGAAAAAGTGATGGTTTTTGGAGAAAAACATATCTTTTAATAGCTTTTCTGAAAATATTTGCTGGCTTCTGTACGCATAATGTAACAGATTATTGATAGTCTGTTATATTAAATAAACCTTCGCTGCTAACCGATTCGTGTCTAGTTCCCTATTAAGGAATATTTACCATCGTTTAACCCTAAATTAGCTTTGAAATTCCGGGTTTGGCGGTAATGTTAAGAACCCCTACTTTTTTGTATGAAAACAGCGCCATGGCCAAAATTTGCCTTTCTCTAGCATTACCCCAAGTAAGAATTCCTGTGTTGAATACTGAAAACTATTTGGAATTAAATGAACAGATAATCTGGCACTTACAGAAAGAAGAAGATTACAACATTGGCATACAATTTATCTCAAATGATGAGAAAATGAAAGCGTGTCTTTCCAGATTTATTAAGAGCATTAGGGAAAGCGAATAAAATCAAACAAAAAGCATTTCCTATGTATTTCAGCCCACACTAAAAAAATTGTTAGTTTGACAATGTCCTCTGAAGATGTAGAATAGAATTAAAGAATTTGGATAAAGTTCTGGCAATCAGATAACCAAATTAGAAAATGGAGGAAAAGATATGAATGCTCAATATCTGTTGGATAGGATTACCGCCAATCCTGATGTGATGGTTGGCAAACCGACTATTAGAGGTTTACGAATTACAGTTGACCAGATATTAAAAGCCTTAGCTGGTGGAATCACAACTCAGGAATTGCTTAAAGAGTATCCTGAGTTGGAGTCTGAGGATATTCAGGCAGTTTTACTTCATGCATCTGAATTGGTTAGCGAGGAGCAAGTTTTCAAACTCGCAATAGGCACTTGGAGGTGAAGCAAAAGAGCTTAAAATTTTTAGTTGATGTTGGAGTTAGTATAAAAGTTGAGAGTTGGCTTATAAATCATGGATATGATACAAAAAGTGTTAGAGACATAAATCCTCAAATGCTTGATGAAGAAATACTAAAGATGGCAGTTTCAGGAAAGCGAATGGTTGTTACTATGGATAAAGATTTTGGAGAGTTAGTGTATAATTCCGGATTACCACATGCAGGTGTTTTATTGTTAAGGCTTGAAGAAGCTGCGTCTGAGGAAAAGGTTAAAGTTATAGAAAATATTTTAGAAAAACACTCTAATAATCTTTTGAATAAGTTTTGTGTTTTTAAAGATGGGAAATTGAGAATTAGAAAATAAGAGGGAAAACTGCGCGAACCATTAAAACAAGGAGGGGAAACAATGGCAAAGAAAAAAGCAGAAGCAAAGCTCTATTCATTAAGGATAGGCAAGAAAGAAGACAATGTATTTAAGGGTAAAGGAGCAAGACAGGCTGCTTTAAAGGCTGCTTCCAGGGGATTGAAAGACAGCGATGGTCTGATCAAGCTCAGAGAACATGGGCAGAAGAAAGACGGCAAATGGAGACTGCATATATTTAAAGGTTCAGTACAGAAAGTTGCTAAACCTGCTAATGCACCTGATTGGATGCCTGATAAAATTAACAAACCCATGGTAAAGAAACTTCGTGTTGAGAAGTTAGATAAGATATAATAAACTATTCTTGCAAAGTAATAGTTCGCCTGCTGCCTAGCTAATAGCAGGCGTTTCTATTATAAATGAACATAATAACTAGAGATTCCTAATATTAAGATATATACAATTTAAAAATAAAGTTCTTTTTCTGCACATCTGGCTTTCGTCTTGTTTTATAAGTTTTATAAAAAGAACAAGGAACAACAATCGAAAATAAGCAGGTTTGATGTCGGCAACTTCGCATAAGGCACCTTATTGCCTCTTCTAAACAGGGGTGAGTTACCATGTTCCTGTTTATTTCCAGATCGCTTGACAATTGTCTTGACATTGTTCCTAGAGTATGGTACAAATAGTCATAATCGAAAGCAAACAATCTTTTTTAGAAAGGAA
>JAHJDO010000080.1 GCA_018812485.1 bacterium
AAAAAGGAAGATAGGGGCTTTCATTTCTGTAGAGGGATCAAAGAGGAAAGATTTCTTTGATAATGCAAGATCAATTGTAAAGAATTTTTTTGTTACTATTAATGCAGATTACAAAGAAGATCTTTTCTGTTTCGGAATTGATGAAAAGGATGCTATATTAAAGCAACCAGAATTATTAAAAAATGCCTTCAGGCTAGGAGAAAGACTATGAATGCGCAGATTTTTAGGGAATATGATATTCGAGGATTAGTGAAGGATGACTTAACGCAGGATGTTGTTACAAACATTGGCAAGGCATTTGGCACATATGTGTCTGGGAATAAAAAAATAGCAGTAGGACATGATAACAGACTAAGCTCTAAAAATTTGTCTGATTGGCTGATAACCGGTCTTATATCAACGGGCTGTGATGTTATTAATGTTGGAGAGGGACCAACCCCCATGCTTTACTTTTCAATTCTGCATTATAAGCTAGACGCAGGAATAATGATAACAGGGAGTCATAATCCGATCGAATACAATGGATTTAAAATATCCAAAGGTATCGCTTCAATATATGGCAAGGAAATTCAGAAATTAAGGAAAATTATAGAGTCCAATGATTTTTTAACCGGAGAGGGGACTGTCAAAGAAGAAGATCCCAGACAGACATATTTCCAAATGCTTAAGGAAAAGATAGAGATAAAGAAGAAACTTAAAGTTGTTATTGATGCAGGAAACGGAACAGCTAGTAACATTGCGCCAAGATTGTTTAGAGATCTGGGATGTGAAGTTATTCCCCTTTATTGCGAATCTGACGGCAGTTTCCCAAACCATCTACCGGACCCAACAATAGATGAATACCTAACCGATTTAATAGCAAAGGTAAGAGAGACAAAAGCAGATGTTGGAATTGCATATGACGGGGATGCAGACAGAGTTGGCGCAATTGACAATGAAGGGAATATAATCAGAGGAGATAAGATACTTGCTCTTTACGCGCGGGACATACTCTCAAAAGGAAAAGTAAAGATAATATTTGATGTTAAATGCTCTCAGGCATTGATAGAAGACATTCGGGCACATGGCGGGGAGCCTATAATGTGGAAGACAGGGCATTCACTTATTAAGAAAAAAATGAGAGAAGAACAAGCCCCTCTGGCAGGAGAAATGAGCGGGCACATGTTTTTTGCGGATAATTATTTTGGATATGACGACGGTATATATGCATCAGGAAGACTACTCCAGTTTTTATCTACACAGGATAAATCATTGGCAGATATAGTTAGAGAGATACCGCATTATTTTTCCACGCCTGAAATAAGGGTAAATTGCGCATCTGAAGAAGATAAATTTAAGGTGATGGATAGTGTTGAAAAATATTTCAAATCAAAATATGACACAATTGATATTGATGGAGTAAGGATTTTGTTTAAAGATGGCTGGGGACTGGTAAGAGCATCAAATACACAGCCATTATTAGTATTAAGATTTGAAGCTAAAACTCAAGAAAGGCTTGAAGAGATAAAGAAAATAGTACATGAAAAACTGGATGAATTCTCGTCAATAGACAAAAATTGGTAAAGAAAAATGATGACGATTGAAATCTTGAAGATGTATGTTTCTTTGATGAGTATGGAAATTAATGGAAGGGCACAGATATATGAAAGATGAACACATTCTTGTAACAGGTGGTGCGGGTTTTATTGGGTCTCATCTTGTAAGAAGATTATTAGATGATAACAGGTCTATCATTTGTGTGGATGATTTTAATGATTATTATTCTCCTTTAATAAAGGAAAATAATATTAAACAGTTTCTTAGCCAGAAAAATTTTAAACTATATAGAGTTGACATTCGCGATTTCAATTCTCTAAAGGAAATCTTCTCATCTAATAGAATAAGCAGAGTTGTTCATCTGGCTGCAAGAGCAGGAGTTAGGCCTTCGCTTGAAAACCCGCTACTTTACGAAGAGGTCAATTTGAGAGGAACAATGCACTTATTGGAATTAAGCAAGAATGTCAAGAACTTTATTTTTGCTTCATCTTCTTCTGTATATGGTAATAATAAAAAAATCCCATTTTCTGAACATGACAATGTGGATAAAGCAATTTCTCCATATGCAGCTACTAAGAAGGCTGGAGAAGTTATGTGTCATGTATATCACCATCTTTATAACATACCAATTTCTTGTTTGAGATTTTTTACTGTATATGGTCCATCAGGAAGACCTGACATGGCAACCTATAAATTTACAAAATGGATTGATGAAGGAAAGGAACTTCTAAGATTCGGAGACGGACATTCCAAAAGAGATTACACCTATGTTGATGATATTATTGATGGAGTAATATCTGCTCTAGATAAGCAATTTGAATATGAAATTTTCAATCTTGGCAATTCTCATCCAATAGAATTAAATTATTTCATCAACGTGATAGAAGAAGAACTTGGCAAAAGAGCAAAGATAACAAAACTTCCTAATCAGCCTGGTGATGTGAGTATTACATATGCAGACATCAGTAAATCCAAGAAGATGCTAAATTTCCAGCCCAAAGTTTCTATAGAAAATGGAATCGCAGAATTTGTAAGGTGGTATAAAAGCAGTAAATAATAAGCAATATCCATGAAAAAAACCCTGTTTTGGATTCTGAAATTATGTATTAGTATAGGAATTCTCTGGTATGTTTTCTCAAGGCCAGATATTAGTCCTCATAAAATAGTAGAACATATCAAAAGCCTAGAGTTATCACGCCTTCTTATAGCAATTGGATTGTACATTGTTATTGTTTTCATAGCCTGTTTAAGATGGCAAGAACTTCTCAAAGGGCAGGACATATATCTTCCGTTTTTCAAAACATTAGAACTGAATTTTATTGGACTATTTTTTAATACCTTTATGCCAAGTCTGACGGGTGGAGACGTTGTGAAGGCATATTATGTGTCGAAACATACTGATAAAAGACTTGAAGCAGCGACAACAGTACTTATTGACAGAATTGTTGGCATGTTAGCTCTTCTTACGATAGGTGCAGTTGCAAGTCTCTATGCTATATCAGATCCTCAGATTAGAAAACCTGCAATAAGTATAGTCGTGTTTTTTTTGATGATAACTATTTTATGTATTGTTTTTTTTAACAAGCGCCTTATGAAAAAAATTTCCTTTACTGTAAAAAAGGAAAGGTGGCAAAAAGCTGTTGTTTCTTTAAAGCGTGTGTACTCAGCGTTCTATATTTACAGGTCCAAAAAAGCCTTGCTTGCTGAGGTTTTTCTAATGTCTATCGTTATACAGATTATGTCCATATTGATAAATTACCAGATAGCATTGGGTCTGGGGCTAAATGTTTCAATGAAATATTTCTTTTTGTTTATTCCAATTATTGCAACTATAAGCGTGGTTCCAATCACATTCGCAGGATGGGGACTTGGAGAGAGCATGTATAAATATTTCTTTGGACTTGTTACCGGAGCTTGCGGTTTAGCTGTAACCATGTCAATAATTATAAGACTTATTGTACTCATTTTAAATCTTTTCGGCGGCATATTCTATATATTTCATAAGCCTCCAAAACTTTCTCAAGATGAACAAACCTGAGCTCTAAAAGTGCTAAAATTGACTTTGTGTCTAAAAAAGCATAAAATCATGCCACTTAGCATTATTAAGGAAATTTTAAAATGGTTTTAGCTGGGACTGAGATATCGAAAAGATATGACTCGAAACAAGTAGAAGACAAGTGGTATGCTTTCTGGGAAAAGAATGGATTCTTTCATGCAGAAGCAACTTCTGGTAAGAAATCGTTCTGTATTGTTATTCCTCCGCCAAATGTAACTGGAGTTCTGCACATGGGGCATGCATTAGACGAGACTCTTCAGGATATTCTGGTCAGATGGAAGAGAATGCAGGGGGTTAATGCTCTATGGATACCAGGAACTGACCATGCGGGAATTGCTACACAAAATGTAATAGAGAAAAGACTCGCTCAGGAAGGGCTAACGCGAGACAGTCTTGGTAGAGAAAAATTCCTTAAATATGCATGGAAATGGAAGGAAGAGTATCGCAGTAGAATAATAAGTCAATTGAAAAGATTGGGGACATCATGTGACTGGTCAAGAGAAAGATTTACGATGGACGATGATTATGCAAGGTCTGTAAAGGAAGCCTTTATTAGGTTGTATAAAAATAAATTGCTATATAGGGATAATTATATTGTTAATTGGTGCCCCCGTTGTCAGACAGCAATTTCAGATATAGAGGTAGAGAGAAAGGAATTGAAAGGCAGTCTGTACTACCTTAATTATCCTTTAGAGCAAAGCAATGACCAAATAGTAATTGCTACCACTAGACCAGAAACAATGCTTGGAGATACCGCAATTGCTGTTCACCCTCAAGACAAACGATATAAAAGGTTTATAAAGAAGGTAGTTATATTGCCTATTGTTGGAAGGAAAATTCCTGTTATTTCTGATGAGAGAGTAGATAGCTCATTTGGAACAGGTGCGGTTAAAGTAACGCCAGCTCATGATCCAGTTGATTATGAAATTGGACTTGCGCATAATCTGAAACAAGTCGTTGTCATAGATGAAAAAGGCAGAATGAATAAAAATGCTGGTGTTTATGATGGAATGGACAGATATTCCTGCAGAGAAAAATTAGTGGAAGATCTAAAAAAAGAAGGGTATCTCTTGAAGATAGAAAGTCATCTTCACAATGTAGGGCATTGCTCAAGATGTCATACTGTTGTGGAGCCATTAGTTTCCAAGCAATGGTTTGTTAGTATGAAATCATTAGCTCAACCTGCGATAAAGGCTGTAACCAGCGGTAAGATAAGGTTTTCACCGTCTAGATGGGAAAAGGTTTACTTAAACTGGATGGAGAACATTAAGGACTGGTGTATTTCAAGGCAGATCTGGTGGGGACACGAAATACCAGTTTGGTATTGCAATAATTGTGGAGAAATAATAGTAGACATAGAAAAACCTTTGAAATGCGCCAGATGTGAAAGCATGGATCTGGAGAAGGATTCTGATGTGCTTGATACATGGTTTAGCTCTGCCTTGTGGCCTTTTGCTACAATGGGATGGCCTAACCAAACAAAAGAGTTAGGTCATTTCTATCCTACAACAGTATTGGTTACTGGATATGACATAATATATTTTTGGGTTGCACGTATGATTATGATGGGACTGCAGTTTATGGACAAGATTCCTTTTGAGAGAGTTTATCTTCATGGGATTGTCAGAGATTCTTCAGGAAAGAAAATGAGCAAATCCGCTGGGAATGTAATTGATCCCATAGATCTTGTTAACCAATACGGCGCTGATACATTGCGATTGGCTCTTGCAGACCTCTCAACCTTGGGAGGGCAGGATATTCTGTTGACAACTACAAGAATAGAAGGAGCAAGGAATTTCTGTAATAAATTGTGGAATGCTGGACGTTTTTCAATAACAAATTTAGCAGGGTATAAGAACTTAAATATTGACTTGACTTCTCATAATTTGGCATCAGATGATTGGTTCATCTTAACTAAATTAAATCAAACCATTGTATCTCTAACTGAAAGTCTGGAAAGGTACAAGTTCAATGAAGCTGCGAGTAAAATCTATAACTTCTTCTGGCACGAATTCTGTGATTGGTATCTGGAAATAATAAAGCATAGAATGTCTGAGGAAACAGGTTGCGCTGCAGCTCGAGCAGTACTATTTCACGTGTTGAAGCAAAGTCTTAAGTTATTACATCCTTTCATACCGTTTATCACAGAAGAAATATGGCAGAATCTAAGAAAGACTGTAGATACGGATTTAGATAAAAGTATTATGATATCATCCTGGCCAGAGACAGATTCTAGATATGTTAATTGGGAAGAAACTAACAAAGCAATGCTTAAATATGAGGTTATTAATGTTGGTAGAAATTTGAGAGGGGATTGGAATATTCCTTTATCAGAAGATCTCAATTATATAGTCAAAACGACCAGTATAGAGGAGGAAAAAGCACTGAGTTCAGATAGAATAGGAATGCAAAGATTATTACATGCTACAGATGTGAAAATAGGTTACAATATAAAGGTTAGTTCTCCATTTCCTTCAGATCTTACTAAATCTGGGATAGCGGTATTTTTGTGTTTGGGAGATAAATTCGATTTTGCTTCAGAGAAAAACCGTCTTGAAAAAAAGATTGCTAAATTAGAAGAGGAATTTGAGAAGATAGGCAGAAAGATTGATAATCAAGATTTCTTAGGTAAAGCACCAAAAGATGTTATAAAAAATCAGCACAAAAAAAGGGAAATGATTAGTAAAAATAGGGTAAAATTAATAGAAAACCTGGATAAGGTTAAAAGTTTTTTAGTAGAGTCCTGCAAAATGGGAAATTAAAGAAAGATAGAAGAAGAGAAGTAGAATAAAAAAAGATAAAAATGCACATTGAAAGCAGAAAAAAGGATTTGGAGAGAATTTCAGAAGAAATTGGGCGGATTAAGACATAGTTCGC
>JAHJDO010000081.1 GCA_018812485.1 bacterium
CATGACTTTTCCTTTCGGTTTTTGTTGTAACTTATTATTTGAGAAGCAGTTACATTATATCAAGGCTGGAGGGGAAAGTCAAGAAATTAATGTTTGCAACTTCCTGTGTAACAGTGAGTTGTGAATTTTACAGGAGACTATTAATTAAACAAAAAAGGGGGTGAAAAAATGAAAATCGCAGCTTTGATACTTGGGATATTGGGCGGATTAGCTGGAATCGTAGGAGCAATAATGGCTTTATTGGCAGGAGGTGTAGGGGCAGCGCTTGAGGCAGAAGGTGCATCTACAATTGTGACGCTTGGATGGGTAGCATTTCCTTTAGCGCTTTTGGGAATCGTTGGAGGTTCTCTTGCCATTGCTAAGCCAAAAGTTGCAGGTATTCTTATGTTAATAAGTGGCATCGGAGGATTTGTCGCAGTTTCAATGGGTTATATAATTGCCGGACCATTACTGATTATTGGAGGGATTTTAGGTTTGATTGCAAAGAAGGAAGATAAGCGTAATACATCTTCTTGAATATGTAAGCAAAAAACATTCAAAGCATAACAATTGGAATCCGTGAAACACGATACTTAAATTATTCCACTTGTCAAACCTTTCCGTTCTCTCCTAGCAACAAAGTAGGGGACAGGCATGTCTAGTCCCCTACTAGATTCCCCGATTTAATCGCAGAATGACCCCGAAAACGTTCGGGGCTTCAGGATTTCATCCTTCGCAATGACAGAGGATTTTCAGGTTAAAGATAAAATTAACAAAAAATTTGCAAATCTAACCAAATATGTTATATAATTACAACAGAGAATAAAAAAGTTGGAGTATTAGAGATGCTTGAGAGAGAATATAAATATTATCAGAATAATAAAGATAGCATAATAAAAAAATATAAAAATCAATTTGTAGTAATTAAGGACAGTAAAATCATAGGTGCCTATTCGAGCAGGGAAGAAGCTCTAAAAGAATCGGTTAAAGAGTACAAATTAGGGGAATTTTTAATTCAAGAAGTCTCTGATAAAAAGAATGAACAAATACAAAGATTTTATTCAAGAGTATATGTCTAATTCATGGTTAAAGATAAAGTTTTTTATCACGCATTCAGAATTCAGTATCCTCGTATAGCAAGAGAACTTATTACTAACATTCATATTGGTTTGCCTTCCGTTTTGCCTCATGGTGGTCCCAAAAGTTTTATTTCTGTTAAAGGAATTTGGGATACAGGTGCAACGGGAACTGTTATCACAAAATCTATAGTAGATAAACTGAAACTTTCTCCAACGGGAAAAACTAAAGTTCTCGGTTTAAATAGTTCTGCAATTAAAGATACTTATATTTTAGACATTGGATTACCTAACAAGGTGCATATACCAAATTGGAATGTGATAGAGAGCGAGATAAATAGTAAGGAAATTGAAGTATTAATTGGTATGGATATTATACAATTAGGAGATTTAGCAATATCTAATGCTAATAATAGAACAACATTTTCTTATTGTATTCCTGCACATAGAAATCCTATAGATTTGCTTGAAAAGAGCGTCCGAGTAAATCCTAAACGTTAAAAGAAATGAGGGCAAAACTTGGCATAGAAAGTGTATAGATAGCAGAAAGGATATTTTTATATGAAAAAAGACTTGATATCAATAAAGGACTTATCAAAGCAAGAGATTTATAAAATCTTTAACCTTGCAGCGCAATTAAAGAAAGAACAAAAGCAGGGTAAAAGCCATAATCACTTACTGGCTGGAAAAACCATAGCCATGCTCTTTGAAAAACCCTCTCTTAGAACAAGAATGACCTTTGAAGTGGGCATGTATCAGCTTGGAGGCCATACAGTTTATGAACGCTTGATAGGGGAAAAGATAGGGGACAGAGAATCGGTTCAGGATGTAGCCAAAAATCTTGAGCGCTGGGTAGATGGCATTGTTGTGCGCACTTTTTCACATCAAAATGTAACTGATTTAGCAAAATTTGCAAATATTCCTGTAATTAATGCGCTTACTGACCTGTTGCATCCATGTCAAATACTTACTGATATGTTTACTATACTTGAGAAAAAAGGCAGATTAGATGGCATTAAGGTTGCTTATATAGGTGATGGGAATAATATCTGCAATTCATGGATATATGGTGCCGAGAAAACAGGTATAATACTTAAAATCGCATGTCCAGAAGGATATGAACCTTCCAAAGATATGATAACTAAAGAGTTATTTATTACACACAATCCGGAAGATGCAGTCAAGGATTCCGATATTGTTTATACTGACGTGTGGGTAAGCATGGGGCAGGAATCAGAAAAAGCAGATAGAAAAACTATGTTTCAGGCATTTCAGATAAATAAAAAGCTCCTCTCAAATGCAAACCCTGATGTGTTAATTATGCACTGCCTGCCTGCGCATAGAGGGGAAGAAATAACAAATGAAGTAATAGACAGCCCTAACGCAATTGTATTTGATGAAGCAGAAAACAGACTGCACATTCAGAAGGCTATCTTAAATCTCTTTTTGAGAGATGAATTGTAAATCTGTATTAAAATACTTGGTATTCTTGATAGTTGCAGGCATAATACTTTTGCTTGCAAAAACGTTAGCAGGTCCTATAAAGTACGCACCAATAGTTTATAAATCCGCTCAAAAATACAATATTGACCCAGCTCTTATAATGGCAGTTATAGAAATAGAGAGCAAGTTTAATGCCAAAGCAGTGTCTAAAGCCGGTGCAACGGGTTTAATGCAGATTATGCCAAAAACAGCGAAATCTCTATCACGTGAACTGAACATAAAAAAATACAATAAGGATTTCTTATATAACCCTGAAATTAATATCAAAATCGGCACATACTATTTGAAGAAATTATTGCAGGAATTTAATAATGATATTGACTTATCTCTGGGCGCTTATAATGGAGGGATAGGGAATATAAAAAAATGGCAAAGACAGAAAAAAGAAATTCCATTTGAGGAGACGAGAACCTTTATTAAAAAAGTGAAATCTGCACGCATAAAATATAAGGTGGTCAGTAAATTTTGTGGCTACCTTTTTTCTACTTGCCAATAAAGAAAACTTTGTGTTAATATCAGAGACTGAATTTATATAAACGCACATCCTTTGATCTCAGCCAATGGTGCGTCTTCTTTAGGACGTTTTGGCGGGAAGCGATGAGGGTGGAGGATAAAACCAAAAAAAAGGAGAAAGGCATGTCGACTATTCCAGTTAAATACCTCTTAGAGGCAGGGGTTCATTTTGGACACCAGACACACAGATGGAATCCAAAAATGGAAGAATTTATTTTTGGGCAGAAAAGAGGTCTGCATATCATAAATCTTGAAAGAACTGTTCAAAAGATAGAGAAAGCATATGAATTCTTAGTGAATTTAGCTGCGCAGGGAAGATCTATTTTATTTGTCGGTACAAAGAGGCAGGCTCAAATAGCTATTGCTGAACAAGCAACAAGATGTGGAATGTATTATGTCAATCAGCGCTGGCTGGGTGGCACACTTACAAACTTTCAGACGATCCGTAAGAGTATAAATCGATTGCTTGAAATTGAACAAATGGAGGAAAAGGGGGAATTTGACTTACGACCTAAGAAAGAAGTTATCAGATTAAATAAAGAAAAAGATAAGCTTAATAAATATCTTAGGGGAATTAAGACAATGACTGAATTCCCAGGCGCATTATTTATAGTGGACACACAAAAGGAAAAGATTGCCGTTCTGGAGGCAAATAAGTTAAGAATTCCTGTAGTTGCAATTGTTGATACGAATTGTGATCCTGATAGAATAACCTATTCTATTCCTGGTAATGATGATGCTGTTAAGTCAATTGCAGTATTGACCACAAGAATGGCTGATGCGATTATTGAAGGGAAGAAAAAAATTCCTGAAGAGAAAAAGGAAAGAACAGATAAAAAGAAAGAGAAAGCAATAGAAAAAAAGGGAAAAGATATTTCTGAGGAGAAGACTAAAGAAGAGAAAGTCGAAGAGAAAATCGAAAAGAAAGAAAAAGTGAAACAGGTTAAAAAGGAATCCAGCAAAGAACAAGAAAGTGGATTAAAACAAAAAGCAAAGGACTCTGGAGAAAAAAAGGCAATTCAGACAAGCAAGAAAGCAACTGCTAAAAAAAAGGATAATAAATAAAGGAGTTTTTCTATAATGGGAATAAATGCAGATTTAGTTAAAAAATTAAGGGAATCGACAGGCATAGGTATTATGGATTGCAAGGCGGCTTTGATAGAAGCAGACGGGGATTTGGAAAAGGCTACGAATGTTCTGCGTAAAAAGGGGTTGGCAAGTGCAAAGAAAAGAACAGGACGCCAGGCTCTGGAAGGCATTATTGCCTCCTATATACATCATGGAGATAAAATAGGTGTATTGGTAGAGATTAATTGCGAGACTGATTTTGTTGCTAGAACAGATGAATTTAAGGACTTAGCCATGAATATAGCAATGCATATTGCTGCAACAAATCCTTCTTATATTTCTAAGGAAGACGTGCCTTGTGATGTGATTGAAAAAGAAAAGGAGATATATAGCGAGCAAAGTAAAGACAAGCCAGAACATGCTATTGAAAAAATAGTTAATGGCAAACTAGAGAAATTCTTTGCGCAATTCTGTTTGTTACAGCAGACATTTATTAAAGATAGTAAAATGTCTGTTAGCGAATATATAGCGTCTGAAGTAGCCAAGCTGGGAGAAAACACCAAGGTTCGTAGATTTACTCGATATCAACTTGGAGGATAACTTGTTGAAAAAGCCTGTATACAAACGGATTTTACTCAAATTAAGTGGAGAAGCTCTCAAAGGCAAAAGAGATTTTGGTATAGATTTTGAAGAAACGGCTCTTATTGCAGAACAAATTAATGAGATACAGGCACTTGGTGTAGAAATTGCCGTTGTGATAGGGGGGGGAAATATATTTAGAGGGGTGCCAGCAAGTAAGAATGGAATAGATAGAGTCACTGCTGATTACATGGGAATGATCGCCACCATGATTAATGCATTAGCACTTCAAGGAGCGTTAGAGAATATAGGAGTAATTACCAGAGTACAAACTGCAATAGAAATGCAAAAACTAGCAGAGCCATATATAAGAAGGAAGGCTGTCAGACACTTAGAGAAGGGAAGAGTTGTGATTTTCGCAGGGGGGACAGGAAATCCGTATTTCAGCACTGATACTGCGGCTGCCCTGCGTGCAGTAGAAATAGAAGCTGAAATAGTACTTAAGGCAACAAAAGTAGATGGAGTATATAGTTCAGACCCCCTAACTAATAAGAAAGCAAAACGATTTAGTTCAATTGACTATCTTGAAGTAATAACAAAGAGGCTTAAAGTTATGGATAGTACTGCTATTTCTCTTTGCATGGATAATAATCTGCCGATTGTTGTATTTAATATGGGCCAAAAAGGTAATATTAAAAAAGTTATAATGGGAGAGAATATCGGAACTTTTGTAAAGGAGGCAAAATAGAATGCTAAAGCAAATTATTTCACAGACCGAAGCCAAAATGAAAAAATCTATTGAGGCAGTAAAGGGGGAACTGGCTACGATCAGAACCGGAAGAGCATCCGCTTCCTTAGTGGAACATCTTATGGTTGACTGTTACGGCTCGCCGGCGCCGCTCAATCAGGTGGCAGGTATTTCTGTTCCAGAGGCTCAGCTTATTATTATCCAGCCGTGGGATAAGAATATAATATCTGATGTAGAAAAGGCAATAATAAGGGCTAATATTGGACTGACACCTGTAAATGACGGCAAAGTGTTGCGTATACCTGTTCCATCTCCTACTGAGGAAAGAAGAAAAGAGCTCATAAAGATTGTAAAGAAGATAAGTGAAGAAGGGAAGATCTCTATAAGAGGAATACGACGGGATACTATTGCAGAAATTAAAAACCTGCAGAAGAATGGACAGGTGCCTGAAGACGATGCTTTTAGAGACGAAGAACATATTCAAAAAATCACAGATCAGCACATTGGTCAGATTGATGAAGTTGTAGGCAACAAGGAAAAGGCATTGATGGAGATTTGAAAAATCTGGCCTCAACATGAAGAAATTCTCAGCACTTTTCTTGATCTTTTCGCTGATTTTTACCCATCATAACCCTGGACATACATGGCTTGTGAATACGATAATTTAAACAGATTAAGGTAACACTAAAAAACAGAGGAGGACTAAGACATGGCTTATAAAATATCGGATGAATGTGTTGGCTGCGGTACATGTGTTGATGAATGCGAAGCAGAAGCTATCAAAGAGAAAGATGACAAATACTATATTGTTGCTGAGAAATGCACAGAGTGCGGTAAATGTGTAGAAGTATGCCCTGTAGAAGCAATAGCGAAGGAAGACAGTAGCAAGTGAGTTTTGATGAGTAAAAAAGAAGAGATGTTGTCAAAATTAGACCATAAGAAGCTTCCTCAACATATTGCTATTATAATGGATGGGAATGGCAGATGGGCAAAGAAGCGCGGATTACCAAGATCTGCAGGACACCTGGCGGGGGTAAAAACTGTTAGGCGCATTGTAGAAACTTCCTCAAACATTGGTATAAAATTCCTGACCATGTATGCATTTTCCACGGAAAACTGGAAACGTCCCAAAAATGAAGTTAGTACAATTATGTCTTTATTTAAGATATATCTCAAAAAAGAAATATCAACCTTTAACAAGAATGATGTAAAGCTTAATGTAATTGGAAATACAGGAGAATTGTCAGATGATATTCAGAAAGCTCTGGATGATGCGCTAAAGAAGACGTCTGTAAATAAGGGCTTAACGTTTACTTTAGCTATCAATTATGGCAGCAGGCAAGAGATTACGAATGCAGTAAAAAACATTGTAAATGATGTTAAAAAAGGTATTATAAGCAAAGATATAAATGAGAATATAATTGGCAGATATTTATATACCTCTGATTTGCCGGACCCGGATCTTTTAATCAGAACAAGTGGAGAGATGAGGATTAGCAATTTTTTGCTCTGGCAATTATCATACGCTGAGATCTGGATCACAGATACGTATTGGCCGGATTTTGAGCAAACAGAGTATATAAAAGCGATTTTGGATTATCAAAATAGACAAAGGCGGTTTGGGAAACATAACGGATAAGATAATAGCTATGTTACGCAGTCGAATAGCAGTTGCTGTATTTTGCATCCCCGTTTTTCTTCTTTTGGCGTACAATGGAGGAATAGCGTTTACACTGTTTACTGCGACTGTGTCTGTATTTGCATTTTTAGAATTTGCCAATCTGGTTAAACACATAAAGAAGGATATTCCTAAGCTTATTGGAGCTCTAGGCTGTGTATGTATGGTGTTTTCGTTTTATGAAGGAGAGCAAATATTAGCTGGCATAGTTTTGTTTGTTGTGTTTCTCATGGTGTTGACGCTTCAGCTTTTCAGGAATGACATACCGGGTTCAATAGTTATTACAGGAATAACGAGTTTTGGAATAATATATACAGGATGGTTCTTATCGCATCTTGTTGCTCTTAGAAATTTACCGTCAGGCAGAGCATATATTTTTACAATGCTGGCTATTACATGGCTTACAGATTCAGGGGCATATGCAGTTGGAACATTGTTCGGCAAACATAAATTACCTTTAACGGCGAGTCCGAACAAGTCTTACGAAGGATTAATAGGAGCTTGTATAGGAAGTTTTATTGGAGTTATTATTGCAAAACTAATGTTTCTCGGGACACTTACTGTAATTCATATGATTGCGCTTGCAATAGTAATGTTTCTGGCTGGTCAGCTGGGGGATCTATCTGAATCATTGATGAAGCGTGATGCAAAAGTAAAAGATACTGATTGTAGTATCCCGGGGCATGGCGGGGTTCTGGACAGGTTTGACAGCCTGTTATTTACAGCGCCAGCAATGTTCTACTATATAAAACTTTTTTTATAAATGGACTATATTAAAGAATGAAGAAGATACCTGTAGATAAACTGCCTCCACAGAACATAGACGCAGAGATATCTGTGCTTGGAGCTATGCTGATTGAAAAAGAAGCTATTGGGAAGACAATTGAGATATTAAATAGCAAGGATTTTTATAAAGATGCTCATAAGAAGATATTCTCTGCAATAATATCTTTGTATGATAAAGACGAAGCTGTAGATTTAGTCACACTAACTGAACACCTGACAAAGGAAAAAGCATTAAAGGATGTTGGAGGGCCAAGCTATATATCCGGATTAGTTAGCAGTGTAGCAACAGCTGCTAATGTTGAGCATCATGCGCGAATTGTAAAGCAGAAGGCAACACTCAGAAATTTAATCAATGTATCTACCCAAATTATTACAAGGAGTTATGAAGGGGATGAAGAGGTTGATTTAATATTAGACAGGGCAGAGAAACTTATTTTCGATGTAAGCCAGCAGAAGACGAAAGGGGAATTTGTTGCAGTAAAATCTATATTAAAGGACACATTCCAAACTATAGAGAATATAATTGATAAAAAGATTCATGTAACAGGCATTCGTACTGGGTTTGACGAGCTTGATGATAGAACAGCAGGGCTACAGAATTCAGACCTTATTATTGTTGCAGGCAGACCAAGTATGGGTAAAACAAGTTTTGCTCTCTCTCTTGCTCATCATATTGGAGTTGAAGAAAAAATACCTATTGGCATCTTGAGCTTTGAAATGTCTAAGGAGCAGCTTGTACAGCGCATGCTATGCGCAGAAGCCAGAGTTGATATGCATAAAATGAGAACAGGTTATCTTGGAGAACAGGATTGGCCAAAGCTTACTATTGCTGCCGGGAGATTGTCTGAAGCGCCAATTTTTATTGATGATAGTTCTAGTCTTTCTGGGCTGGAGGTGCGTGCAAAAGCAAGACGTCTTAAGGCAAGCAAGAATATAGGGATTCTCATAATAGACTATTTGCAGCTGATGAGTGGCAAATCGAGGATGGAGAACAGACAGCAGGAGATATCTGAAATTTCCAGATCATTAAAAGGATTAGCAAAGGAATTAAATATTCCTGTGGTTGCTCTTTCACAGTTAAGACGTCTGGGAGAAGGAAGACACAGACCTCAATTATCCGATCTCAGGGAATCAGGCGCTATAGAACAGGATGCAGATGTAGTTTTGCTTTTGATGAGAGAAGAATTGTATGAAGAGACTGAAGAGAATAAAGGGAGAGCTGAAATAAATATAGGCAAGCAGAGAAATGGGCCAACTGGATCCTTTGAATTGGCGTTTATTAAAGAATATGCTAAATTTGAAAATCTTTCTATGAGAGAAGACGAAGAATAGAAAAGGAGGAATACTATAATGACAGCTATAATAGATATATTTGCAAGAGAAATTCTTGACTCGAGGGGCAATCCAACAATTGAAGTTGATGTGGAATTGGCATGCGGAGCAATGGGGAGAGCCGCTGTGCCATCCGGCGCATCTACAGGAGAGCATGAAGCTTGTGAACTGAGAGACGGAGACAAAAAAAGATTTCTTGGAAAAGGTGTTAGTAAAGCAGTGAAAAATGTGAACGATATAATTGCTCCTGAACTTCTGGATATGGATGCTACAGAGCAGGCGGAAATTGACAGTATTATGATTTCTTTAGACGGCACGCCTAATAAGGCCAAACTGGGAGCAAATGCAATCCTTGGTGTTTCCCTTGCAGTTGCAAAGGCTTCAGCCATTGCATTAGAACAGCCTTTATATAAGTATATAGGTGGAGTCAATGCAAAGGAACTTCCTGTACCAATGATGAATGTTATTAATGGAGGAAGCCATGCGGACAATAACGTCGACCTGCAGGAGTTTATGATTATGCCTGCCGGAGCTGGTTCGTTCAAAGATGCTTATAGAATGGCTGCCGAAACATTTCATAGTTTAAAAGCAGTTCTTAAAAAGAAAGGATATAGTACAGCAGTTGGAGACGAAGGAGGCTTTGCTCCGAATCTCTCCTCAAACGAGGAAGCAATAAAGGTAATAGTAGAGGCAACTAAGCTTGCAGGTTATACTCCCGGGAAGGATATTTACATAGCTCTTGATCCTGCCGCAAGTGAGTTTTATAAGAATGGCAAGTATGTGATGGCTGGAGAAGGAGATGTTGGAAAATCATCCTCTCAGATGGCAGATTATTACGAAAAGCTGGTTGATAAGTATCCTATAATCTCTATTGAAGATGGTCTTGCTGAAGACGATTGGAAAGGATGGGAAATTCTAACAAAACGTCTTGGAGGTAAAATACAGATTGTTGGAGACGATCTTTTTGTTACAAACACTAAACGACTTAAGATGGGTATTGAGAAAGGAATAGCGAACTCAATCCTGATAAAACTCAATCAAATCGGTACATTGACAGAAACACTGGACGCAATAGAAATGGCAAAAAGGGCAGGATATACTGCGGTAGTATCCCACCGCTCCGGCGAAACAGCGGATACAACAATCGCAGACGTTGTAGTGGGAACCAATGCAGGACAGATTAAATCCGGCTCTCTGTGCAGAACAGACAGAGTTGCAAAGTATAATCAGTTGCTCAGAATAGAAGAAGAACTTGGTGATACTGCAATTTACAAAGGCAAAGGCGTTTTCTATAACATCTGCTAATGCATAATAAAAAACAGAATGCTTCAAAAAACAACCTAAAGAAGATATTACTGATTGTAATAGTTATCCTGTTTGTATGCCTGGCTATATATGCTTTTACCCCTTGTATAATAGAGCAGAGAAAACTGAATAAACAGATTGCAAATCTTGAAAATGAGATTGAAAGGGTCCAAGAATCCAATAAGAAACTTGCTAAAGAGATATTCGCTTTAAAAAACGACCCATTGTACATAGAAAAACTCGCACGTAAGGAATTAGGATTGATAAGGTCTGGAGAGGTAATATATAAGCTTAAGCCAGACAAAGAAGAACTATTCTAATTCCTCTGTATTGCAACTATCGCTTGACACATTACACGGCATTGTGTTAGCTTATTGTGGTAGAAAGTGGAGTGAAATGGTGGAAAAGTTGTGGATTATGGGGATAACTTATGTTTTACGGTGAATTCACACATACACTGGATGAGAAAAACCGTCTTATTGTCCCTATGCGCCTTAGGGGTAAAATAAAGGAAACTTTTGTTGAAAGGTTCATTATTACAAAAGGACTGGATAACTGTTTATTCTTATTTACAGTGGATGAATGGAGATTATTTGAAAATAAGACAAAAGCTTTACCTTTTACCGGCAAGGACGCTCGCGCTTACACCAGGCACTTATTTTCCGGTGCTTCTGAATGCACAATAGACAAGCAGGGAAGGATATCGATCCCTTTATATTTAAAGAATTATGCTCAAATAAGAAAGGACGTTATTATCATCGGGGTTATGAATCGTATAGAGATCTGGAGCAGAGAAAACTGGATTTCTTATTCTAAGAATACAGAAAAATCCGTCAATGAAATTGCGGAACAATTAGAGATTTGATATTCAAGCATATACCTGTTTTACTTAATGAAGTACTTACTCTCCTGTGTATTAAACCTGAAGGCATATACATTGATTGCACAATTGGCGAGGGAGGACATGCTGAGGCTCTACTGAATGTTATACATCCCAAAGGTTTTCTGATTGGCATAGACTGCGATAAATCAGTTCTGGAGATAACAGGGAGAAGATTAGGAAAGTTTGCTGGCTCGTTCAAACTTGTTCACGATAATTTTTTAAATATTGCAGATATCTGCAGTCAGTTAAATATCAAGGCAGTAGATGGGATTATCTTTGATGT
Source organism: bacterium (assembly GCA_018812485.1). Lineage (NCBI taxonomy): Bacteria > bacterium. Next base: position 11,734 of record JAHJDO010000081.1, read on the forward strand.
TGGGATGTCTTCATATCAAATAGATGATCCTGAAAGGGGTTTTAGTTTTAATAAAAACGGGCCATTGGATATGAGAATGGATCGCTCTTCTAACCTGACAGCTCAGAGTCTGATTAATAGTTTATCCTACGACGAGTTAACGGAGATTTTTTTTAAATATGGAGAAGAACGATACTCCAGAAGAATTGCCTCTAGGATTATAACAGAAAGAAAAAAGGGCTCTATTCAAACAACGGGTGAGTTGGTGGCCGTAATAAAGAAGGCTATTCCTCTAAAAAGATATAGAATTCATCCTGGTACAAGGGTATTCCAGGCCTTAAGAATAGCTACGAATAATGAATTGGAAGATTTGTCTACTGCAGTTACGCATGGCTTTAGCCTTCTTAAAAAGGAAGGCAGAATGTGCATAATATCGTTTCATTCATTAGAAGACAGGATTGCAAAAAACAAGTTCAGGGAATTTAAAATGAATGGGCAAGCCAAAATTATCACTAAAAAACCTCTGACACCAACAAGGGAAGAAATTGATAGAAATATCCGCTCCAGGAGCGCAAAATTGAGAGTTATAGAAAAGATACAATAAATGCATACAAATATTTTTCTATCTGCATATCATAGAGGGGCAAGTCTGCAAAAGACAGTTTCAACATTCAAATGGTTTCTATGGATTATTCCTTTTCTATTGCTTGGTATATTTTACGTATGGCAGCATATTGAGGTTGTGAAAAGCGGCTACTGTATCAATAAGTTAAAGAGTGAACGCATAAGACTAATAGAAGAAAATCATATCTTGCAGCTGAATATGGCTTCTTTAAGATCCCCTCAGCGCATAGAAGCTATAGCCAAGGATATGGGGCTCATCCCGTCTAAAAGATGGTGCATAGTGAGATTATACACGAAGTAGGATTTTATCATGGGTAGTCTAAACTCCGGGCATAAACGTCGTACAGCAATTGTTGTGATAGTAATAAATATTGCTCTTCTTATTCTTGTTGGGAGACTTTTTTATATCCAGATACTTCAGAATAAGAAGTTGTCTGAAGAAGCAAAGAAAACACAGAAGACGAAAATCACATCAAGTACTGAAAGAGGAATAATTTACGATCGAAACAGGAAAGAGTTGGCAGTAAACATAAAGACCTATACCCTTTATATCACGCCCCAAAAGATTAAAGATCCTGAGAATGTTTCCGAGCAGTTAGGGAGAATTCTCTTGAAAGATCCTGAGCAGATACTAAAACAAATTCAGTCTCGCAAAAGGCTTTTTACCTTAGACAGCAAATTGTCTTCTGAAATGTATAAAGAGATCTCAGTCTTGGGCTTAAAAGGTGTTCAGCTTCATCCCGAAAGCGCTAGATTTTATCCAAAGGGCACATTAGGAAGTCATGTTATCGGGTTTGTCAGTAGCGATAACAGGGGATTAGAAGGCACGGAGAAGTTTTTCGAGGATGAGCTGGGAGGCAAAACAGGTTATTATATCACCATGAAAGATGCTAGAGGCAGAGAACTTGTTTCATCCAGATCGCATATATCCAGTTTATCAGACGGCGCAAATATTGTTCTTACTATAGATGAAATTATACAGCATATATTAGAACGTGAATTAGATAGACTGGTGGAAAAATTTAGCCCTAAGAGTGTGACAGGCATTGTTATGAATCCAAATACAGGCGAGATACTTGCCATGGCTAATAGACCCACATATGATCCAAATAACGCCGGAAGTTTTACCCATGATTGCAGAAGAAACAGAGCAATAACAGATGCTTATGAGCCTGGATCTACTTTTAAGGTCATAACAGCGGCAACAGCTTTAAATAATAAAGTGTTTATACCTGAGGATATTATTTTTGCTGAAAACGGCTCATATAGATTTATGAAACATACAATACACGATCATGAGCCATATGGGAAAATTACATTCCGTCAGGCGCTTGAAGTATCAAGCAATATAGCATTTTCCAAGATAGGTACTAGAATCGGCGCAGAAGAGCTGTATAAGTATATTAGATTATTTGGGTTTGGAGCAAAGACAGGTATAGAGTTTCCCGGCGAGGCTAGGGGTTTGCTGCGTTCTTTAAGTAGATGGTCAAAGCTTTCTGTTGGGGTTATTCCATTCGGACAGGAGATATCAGTGACGCCTCTTCAGCTTATAACTGCAATATCAGCAGTTGCAAATGGGGGAAACTTGATGACTCCTATGATTGTGAGTAGTATAGATGATAAGGGGAAAAAAATAAAAAAAGAATTCAAACCCAAGAAAGTTCGTAGAGTAGTTTCTTCTCAGACAAGCAGTGTGTTAAGCGAAATAATGACAGGTGTTGTAAAGAATGGAACTGGTATTAACGCGCAGATTGAGGGATACACTATTGCAGGCAAGACAGGGACTGCTCAGAAATACATACCAGGAAAGGGTTATTCCAATAAAAAATATGTAGCGTCTTTTATAGGATATTTACCAGTCCCTAACCCGCAGGTATCAATACTAATAATGGTAAATGAGCCTCAAGGAGAATATTATGGATCAATCGTTGCTGCTCCTGCATTCAAGAATGTTGCGCAGGATGTAGCGAGATATCTTAATATTTTCCCCGATAATGGAGATCAACATTGAAATTACAGAAACTAATTTCTGACTTAGAGAGCTTTACTATATCCGGCAGGAAAGATATAGAGATTAATGGAATAGCCTCTGACTCTAACAATGTAAAGAGCGGTTTTGCATTTATTAGTATTAAAGGACTAAAGGCAGATGGGCACAATTTTATTAACGATGCTATTTCCAGAGGAGCTGCAGCCCTCATAGTAGAAAAGGATGTAGAAGTATTAGAGGATATAACAATAATAAGAGTTCCTGATACGAAGAAGATACTTCCCACAGTAGCAGATACGTTTTACAACTATCCTTCAAATAGAATGAACATTATTGGTGTAACGGGAACTAATGGTAAGACGACAACCACTTATTTTATTGATCAAATTCTTAGAAAAGCAGGCCACAAAACTGGAATAATTGGAACAATCAATTATCAAATAGGCGACAGAATCATACCTGCTGTAAATACTACGCCAGGCCCAATTCAATTAAGAGCATTGCTCAATCAGATGTTAGAGGTAAACACAGAGATTGCCGTAATGGAGGTTTCCTCTCATGCAATTGCCCAAAGAAGGATAGCAGGAATTGAATTTGACACCTGTATTTTTACTAATCTAACACCTGAACATTTAGACTATCATGAAACATTAGGGAAATATCAAGACACAAAGCTTCAGCTCTTTGAACAAATGGGGAAGAATAGTAAAAAGAATACTGCTAAAAAAGCCATCATAAATATAGATGATCCTGTAAGCAGACGATTTATTGATGCGTGTGGAGTTGAAGTTGTCACCTATGGATTAAATACAAATGCATCTGTGTATGCAACGGATATAAAATCAACACTTAATGGTTCATGTTTTAGACTTCATGTTTCTCTGGATAAAAGCATAGATGTAAAAATTAATCTTGCAGGTAAACACAACATCTATAATGCACTTGCAGCCACAAGTGCCGCGTTAACTTTTGGTCTGTCTCTTAATGAGATTAAATCCGGACTGGAAAGCTTAAAATCAGTTCCCGGTAGGTTTGAAAAAATAACCACAGATGCAGGTTTTTACATTATTGTTGACTATGCCCATACTCCAGACGGCATGAAACAAGTTCTTAGTACTGCAAGAGACTTAACACCCAACAGAATAATAACAGTGTTTGGATGCGGAGGAGACAGAGACAGGTTGAAACGACCGCAAATGGGAAGGATCTCTTCAGAACTAAGTGACTATACTATCATTACCTCTGATAATCCAAGAACTGAAGATCCAATGAAGATTATTGAAGAAATTATTCAAGGCATTAAAGGCACTGGCAGGTCTGACTTTGAGACTATACCGGACAGAAAAATCGCTATTAAGAGAGCTATCAATCTTGCTAAAGAGAATGACCTTGTAATGATTCTGGGTAAAGGGCATGAGACCTATCAGGTATTAAAAGACACAGTTGTCCCCTTTGATGACAGGCAGGTTGCGAAAGAGATATTGGGTTTCGTATAGGTTTTTATGCGGGGCTATGATATAATTTAAGACTAAGGAATCGGCAACAATAAAGCACAATCAGGGTATTAGAGTATGAAAAAAATCGTGAGCGAAGACAAGCCTGAATTTCTAAGAAAATATTTTTGGGATATTGATTTTGATAAGATTAATCTTGAAAATCGCAAGATATATGTTCTAAAGCGTATTTTGGAATATGGCGATGAGAATGCTGTTGATTGGATGTGGAAGAATTTTAAAAAAAGAGATATAAAAGATACATTAGCTAATTTTCGCGGATATTCTTTAAAAACTGCTAATTTTTGGGCTTTGATTTTAGATATACCAAGAAAGGATGTATTATGTTTGAAGAAACATTCGTCAAAGGAGCCAAGAACATTCTGGCCTTATTAGGTCGTTCAGGTATTTTACAAGAGACCTATTTGGCAGGCGGCACTGCAGCAGCTCTCCAAAGTGAAAGAGTTTTTTGAGGAAGAAATAAAAAAGACAGTTCCATAGCAGACTTTTGATAACAGAAAAATTGTGAAAGAAATTCTATTGTAGGGGCACAATATTTTGTGCCCTTTTTTTATGTCATTGCGAGGAGCAAAGCGACGTGGCAATCTCTTTCGTTTTTCTAAAGACAATTAAGCTCTTTTATATGTATCGAATTATTGCATAATCTTCAAAGTATGATATTCTGAAGAATAGAAACAGTTTAATACGAAGTTCGTATATTGGTTGTTAGATAAGAAATAATAAAAAGAAATATTATCCATATGAAACTTACACCACATACTATAAGTATAAATGGCTACAAGAACATACAAGAATCGTGCCCACTGAATACATTTAGGGTCTACGATCCTGGACAGATTCCACCAATATTACCAAGTGAACTAGTTAATAAATCTATCAAAGTGATAGTTGCAGCCTCTGGAGATATTCATAATGCTGTTTATATGGTAAATTGCTTAAGAGTTGATCAAAAAGATTTTGCAATTGATCAGCAACCTCTCATTATTGCATATAGTGATAGAAATCTAACTGCTGGAATTATTCAACATGGGGATTGGTCTGGACGAACAATATACCCTCCACCCAGTTTTTTTAATGCAATAACAAGTAGTGGAATTATGCAATACTATCCTTATGTAGGAATCCCGAATAAAAGCCAAGGTGCCTTTGACGAATTAACACCAGATTCTCATAGAGAAGCATTTTGGAGCGGGGTTAGAATGATAAAATAAAGACTGCGAAGATATTTATTATGTCCAAGGAATACACTCTAAAAAAATATCTCTCTATTTGCTGGAATTATGTTTGGGGTTTTTTCAGAAAGATATTTAGAGGACAAGTAGTCGAAAAAAAGCCAATTACCCATGTCCTAGAACCTAAAATAGAAAATCCTATTGATTCTGTTGAAGAATCAAAGTCAGGAAAAGCTGCTGTAAAGCCCGAGACAGAAAAACTGGTAGAGTCTACCGTATCCCCAAATGTTATCTTTCCAGTAGAATCAACATTGTATATTGGGAATGACCATTGGAAACTGCTTTTGTCTTTTCTCAGTACGGCTACAAAAAGCATAAGAATTATTACGGGAAGTATAGCTTACGATGCATTATCCTTAATACTTTCACATGTCCAAAATGGAGTTTCAATTAAGATTGCTACGGGAAGAATGAAGGATTATGAAGAGATATCTCAACGTATTGGTGTAAAAAGCATAAAAAGCTTTAAGAGATTACATGCAAAATTGTGCGTAGTAGATGGGAAAAGGATGTTAATAGGTTCCTCAAATATTACAAAGGGATCTCTGGGAGACGATCAAGGAAGATATGGTTCTCTGGAAGCAAATATAATTGTTGATGATTCAAGTATTGTAGAGAGTGGTAAGCACTTATTTAATATCATTTGGAATAGAAAGAGCGATATTGACCTTTTAAAAATAGATAACGGATTTATATCAAGTGCATACGGTATTCCATTTAAAATCAAAGAACTTATTCAACGGGCTAAAAAAGAAATTGTTATTATCATTCCTCCATTATTCGGGAAATCTACTTCAAGATATAAGTCTATCCCAAAATATATTAAAGATTTAAATCCTGACGTAAAGATAAAGATAATTACTTCACACAGAATAAATGAGTATTATGAAGATGCTTTTAACGAGATAAAGACATTTGATAACACGAAAATAATCTTGGCAGAGAATAGAATCCATGCCAAAATTTATATTTTTGATTGGCAAACTGCAATAATATCATCGGTAAATTTAGAGTATCCTCAATGGGTATCATCTTTGGAATCTGGGATTATAACTGCAAATAACGAAATTTTGGAGATAGTTAAAAGAAAAGCACACGAACTCGAATCAAATATTGCTTCTTTAGAAATGGTTAAGAATTTAGAAGAGGATGACGAATCCACGCACGGTGAATCACTTGAAAAAATGGAGTTTTGTTTTGAAACAGAGGGAAAAGGAATAATCCCTGAGTTGATTATAGATGAAGGAGTTGATGATGAGAAAGTTAAAGGAAGATTAACTTCAATAGCTGGCAAAAGGTCAGTTCAGGAACCAACAAAAAATACTTCCGATAGTAAAAATGGACATATGAAATTATCCAAAGGTAAAAAAACGAACTTGATACAGGCTGCAACAGAAGGCGATACTGAGAGAGTGAAAGTTTTATTAGAAAAATGCTACTTTGATCCCAAGACACAATCTTTCAAAGGATTTGATGTGAATAAAAAAGATAAAGATAGTAATACTGCTTTAATATGGGCAGCACGAGAAGGACATATTGAAACAGTAAAAGCATTATTGACCCATGGAAGTATGCTGTCTTATGCCAAAAGAAAAAAAAGGAGAAAAAAGAATCCAACTTTAATCAATCTAGATATAAGAAATAAATTTGACAAAACAGCTTTGATATATGCGAGCGAAAAAGGTTACGATGAAATAGTCCAACTGCTCAAACAAGCCGAATCTGTTGACCAAAGAGAATGGTTTTATGCTAAGAAGGAAAACCATAGTGTTAGTAAAAAGGAGAAAAAAGGCAGAACATCTTTAATGGGAGCCACACGTGGAAATAACATCAAAACTGTAAAATTTTTATTGGATAAAGATGTTGATGTTAATGAAACAGATAAATCGGGATGGACAGCTTTAATATATGCGGCGTGGGAAGGACACACGCAAATTGCAAAAGTATTAATAGATAGACATGCTGATGTGAATAAAAGAGATGAGACTAGAAAAACAGCTCTAATATGGGCAACAATTAAAGGAAATCTTGAAATTGTGGAAATCTTAATAAATAATGGTGCTCATGTAAACATAAGAGATATATACGGGAATACACCTTTAATGAAGAGCAGTAATATGAAAATAACACAACTACTCAAGCAAGCGGGAGCTAAAGAATAAAAAAACAGGATGAATAACGAAAATATAGTTAAAAATAAAACAATTCAAATATCATGCCCGTCCAAGCATCTTGAGGAAATAATACTACCGTTTTTAAAAGGCAATGTTTTCCATGTAACCACACTAGAAAGTTTTGAAGGGATAAAGAAGGAAAATAAGATTGTAAATAACAAAGATAAATCATTTTCTTTTTCTTATCCACAATCAGAAAATAGTCATGGAAGAAAACAAGGATGGATTTGTTTGTTTGATCTTCGAACAGTAACCAATGAACAAATTGATGAATCTTTGCTTAGGTATTACTTTCTCAATCCTGTTAGTGCAAGCGATAGTCCTATCTTTCTCATTCTATCAAAAGAGTTATATCCAGAACTTATTCCATATACGTATGCTCAAAAACAGCAAGCACAAGACATGTGGATACCTTATGTCGAATGTTGGTATCCTCAAGATATTTTATTGAAAAACATAAAGCGAATTATTGAATTGGAAGTTCGAAGAGAAAAATTGCAATCTAACTAAAGACTGTAATAAGTCAGGGAAATAAACATGATCGTTCCGGTAATTATGCTGGTAGTCTTAGGTTTATTTATTCGTATCGTTTGGGAAGCTTGCTTTCAAGGTAGAGGGACATGTTTAAATTGTAAACGAAGTGATGTCATTATTCGTTGGAAAGTAGGCAAGGAAAAATTTTGCAATAAAAGGTGCATGTCTGAATACTTTAGATGTCAGGTTTGTGGCAGACCTTCAAGATATCAGACTGAAAGCGGGAATTTCTGTAGTAAGAATTGCCAAAAAAAATTCTTATGTAGCATTTTAGAAGACGATACTTAATTCTTAAAAAGCTGATAAGAATCCAACAAAAGACGAGATTGCTTCAGGATTTCATCCTTCGCAATGACACCCTCTAGTTTCGCATGAGGCGAAACTATCCCCCTTTGAAGGGGGCTTTCGGGGGATGTTAGAAAAGACATTTATTAAATTCCCGAAATGTAGTAGATTGTCAGTATGGAATTGTTATATGTAAACGAAGTCATAAAAGCTACCAAAGGCCAGCTTGTCAAGGGCGATCAAAGTTTCCTCGTTAAAGGCATATCAATAGACTCCCGCAGTATAAAAAAAAGTGACTTATTTATTGCAATTAAGGGAGATAATTTCGATGGCCACGATTTTATCGGTAATGCCATAAAAAGTGGCGCATCAGGAGTTATTCTTTCCAGCCTAGATTCTTCTCTCAAAACTTTATCCTCTGCTTTTATTATTAAAGTAAGCAATACTCTTAAAGCCATCCAGAATTTAGCAAAGTATTATAGGGGGAAATTTGATATCCCGATTATTGGTATTACAGGCAGTAACGGCAAAACCACTGTTAAGGATATGACAGAGGGCATACTCTCTCAGAAGCTTAGAATAACAGGGACAATAGGTAACTATAATAATCAAATCGGAGTTCCGCTTATGGCGTTTAGACTATCAAAAGATACGAGAGCCGGTATCTTTGAGATGGGGATAAGTTCGTATAAGGAAATGGAAAATCTTGGAGATATTATTCGTCCTGATATTGCAGTTATAACGAATATAAACATAGCTCATATGCAGTATTTTAAGACAATTAGAAATCTTGTAAATGCAAAATCAAAACTGCTGGACTTTGTTACTAAAGAAGGCACTGCGATCTTAAATGCGGATGATAAATATTTTAGCTTTCTTAAATCCAGTGCAAAATGCAGGGTTATATCGTTTGGCATAAAGAATAAGGCTGATATTATGGCTGAGGATATTAGTTTATTGCCTGCAAGCACAAAATTTCTTTTAAATGGCGCTGTTAAAATAACTCTGCCTATACCTGGAATTCATAATGTGTATAATGCATTGGCTGCTGCTGGTGTTTTTTTGCAGTTTTCTAAAGATTTAAATCTTGTAAGAGATGGCTTGCGGAACTTCAAACCTCCTGAGATGAGAATGCAAATGATAAAGATAAAAGATCTTGCTATAATAAACGACGCATATAACGCAAACCCAGCTTCAACCAGAGCGGCTTTAGAAGTGCTCAGAAATATTAATTCAAATCCCAACGGGACAAGATATAGAAAAGTTTTTATTTTTGGTAATATGTTTGAGCTTGGCGACCGCAAGGTATCAGAACATAAGAAGATTGGAAAACTTGTTGCGGAATCTCAAATAGACACATTTATAACTGTTGGAGAACTTGCTGGATTATCAGCTGCTGCAGCAAAAGAGAGCGGGCTCAATGAAAACAAGATATTCTCGTTCAAAAACACAGAGGAGGTTGGAGAAAAATTATTGAGCATACTGCAAAGTAATGATACTCTGTTGTTAAAAGGTTCAAGAGCAATGCGTCTTGAAAACATACTTAAAATACTAAAGGATTCGTAATGTTTTATCATCTTTTTTATTCACTCAGCAATGTATGGAGCGGGTTTAATGTTTTTAAGTATATTACATTTCGCGCAGGAGGCGCAGCTGCAACTGCGCTTCTGTTGAGTATATTTCTTGGGCCATGGGTAATAAGAAAATTGCAGGAGTTGAACATTGGACAATATATCAGAAAAGGGGAATGTCCTGACCTGTTTACCCTCCATCAAAAGAAACAAGGCACTCCCACCATGGGCGGGGTTTTAATACTTCTGGTTTTATTGATTTCTACATTATTATGGGCTGATTTCACAAACAGATACATAATGCTTGTTTTACTCATAACTCTATGCATGGGTGGAGTTGGCTTTATTGATGACTATCTAAAAATACATAAAAAGAATGCCAAAGGACTCAAGATAGGCGCAAAATTATTAGGCCAGCTCATTATTGCTGGTTTTATAGGTTTCTATCTTTATTATAATCCGGTAAGTTCTAAGTTTGCCACAAAGCTTGGAGTTCCACTTTTTAAAAATTTCTTTATTGATTTAGGCTATTTCTATATTCCATTTGTTATGCTGGTTATTGTTGGGGCTTCAAATGCGGTTAATTTTACAGACGGGCTTGACGGCTTGGCTATTGGATGCGCAATGATAGTTTCTATTACGTTCATTATAGTAACATATTTATGCGGACATGTTGGATTCAGTAAATACCTGAATATCATAAACGTTGTCGGGAGCGGAGAGCTTGCTGTGTTCTGCAGCGCTCTGGTAGGAGCAAGCCTAGGTTTTCTCTGGTTCAATTGCTATCCTGCAGAGATATTCATGGGGGATACAGGCTCCCTTGCAATAGGCGGAGCGCTTGGTTTTGTATCTGTGATTGTAAAACAGGAGATATTACTGGTAATAGCCGGCGGTATTTTTGTTATGGAGGCTATATCTGTTATTATTCAGATTGTTTCATTTCGTATAACAGGGAAAAGAGTGTTTTTAATAGCTCCACTGCATCATCATTTTGAAAAAATGGGTTGGGATGAACCAAAGGTTACAATTAGATTCTGGATAGTATCTATAATTTTTGCTCTTATAAGTCTTGCAACCCTGAAGTTAAGATAATGTCAGAACTTACTCCAATGCTCAGGCAGTATCTAGGCATAAAAAAGAACAATAAAAATACTATCCTTTTCTTCAGGTTAGGGGATTTTTATGAAATGTTTTTTGAGGATGCAAAGCTTGCATCCGGACTTCTTGAGATTACTCTGACTTCCCGCGATGGCGGAGAAGGGAGAAAAATACCAATGTGCGGCATTCCATATCACGCTGCAGAAAACTATATAGCAAAATTAATAAAAAGCGGCCATAAAGTTGCTATCTGTGAACAAGTTGAAGACGCAAAAAAGGCAAAGGGGCTTGTTAAAAGAGAGATTGTAAAAACAATAACTCCAGGTACAGTTCTTTCAAGCTCTATGCTTGATGTAAAGAGCAATAATTATCTTGGAGCAGTAGTAATTTTAGATAAAAAATTTGCACTTTCGGTCTCGGATCTATCAACGGGTGAGTTTAAAGCAACAGAGTTTTCTGATTATGCAAAATTTTTAGACGAAGTCCGCCGTGTCAATCCAAAAGAAATTATCATCCAAAATTCCTTAATGGAAAATGAAAAGATTAAAAAAGATATTAGTATATCCTGTCCTGTTTTAACTCCTTATGATGACTGGCACTTTGATAGAGAAAGCGCAACTCAGATACTTACTTCTCATTTTAAGACACAGTCAATGGACGGGTTCGGATGCAGAGACTTTCCCTCTGCTGCATGCTGTGGAGGCGCGCTTCTTGAATACATAAAAGATATACAGCAGATTTCGCCGACACACATAAATGATTTCAAGATATATTCAACATCAGACTTTATGATACTGGACAGTGCTACTCAAAAAAATCTTGAACTTGTTGAAACTTTAAGTGCTCATGAGAAAAAAGGGACATTATTAGATACACTGGATGAAACTCTTACTCCAATGGGAGGCCGTCTCCTGCGGACCTGGGTTGTGCAACCTCTGAGAGACTCAGAAGAGATTAACAATAGGCTTGATGCTGTTAATGAGTTTATAAATTCTGCAGATGTTAATGATAAGGTAAGAGCTATCCTCAGACATATCTCAGATATAGAGAGAATAATCAGCCGTGTTAATTGCGGTCTGGCTAATGGGCGTGATCTGATAGGTCTCAGGGAGTCCTTGAAAAAGGTTCCTCATGTAAAGGAAATAATTAATAAATTCAAGGTACAGATGTTAAAGAATGTATGTGAGGACTTGCAGGACGTCTCAGAACTGGTTAGTTTACTTGATAAGGCTATTGTTGATGAACCTCCAATCAGTATTCGGGACGGCAATATTATCAAGCAAGGATTTGATGCTGATCTTGATGAAATAAGACAGGTCAGCAGGGGAGGGAAGGACTGGATCAAATCGCTTCAGGCAGAAGAGATCCAGAGAACAGGAATAAAATCTCTAAAGGTAAGATACAACAAAGTTTTTGGATACTATATTGAAATTACAAAGTCAAACCTGAACATGGTGCCTGATAATTACATCAGAAAACAGACTCTCTTGGGTTGTGAAAGGTTTATAACTCCGGAGCTGAAGGAGAAAGAAGCGCTTGTTCTTGGCGCAGAAGAGAGAATTAATGAAGCGGAATATAAGATTTTTACTAATGTGCGCAGTCAGGTTGCATGTGAAACTGTCAGGCTTCAAAAAATAGCGCGCGCTATTGGCATTCTGGATGCAGTAAATTCCTTTGCGTTAGTAGCAATACAAAATAATTACGTAAAACCTGAAATTACAGATTCTGATGTTATAGAGATTGTCGAGGGCAGGCATCCGGTTCTTGAGAGGCTGGATATCGGAAGTAAATTTGTTCCAAATGATACATATCTCGATAATTCCAGCCAGCAGATAATGATAATCACCGGACCAAACATGGCGGGCAAGTCAACTTATATTAGACAAGTTGCTCTTATTGTTCTCATGGGACAAATCGGCAGCTTTGTACCCGCAAAAAGCGCAAAGATTGGTACGGTTGACAGAATATTTACCAGAGTCGGTGCGTCTGATGAGCTGACAAAAGGACAGAGCACATTTATGATAGAAATGAATGAGGTAGCAAATATACTCAATAATGCCACTTCGCGTAGTTTAGTAATACTTGACGAAGTAGGAAGAGGTACAAGCACATTTGATGGTGTTAGCATTGCATGGGCAGTGGCGGAATATATACATAATAATCCAAAAGTCAATGCAAAGACTCTTTTTGCTACTCACTATCACGAGCTGACAGAACTTGTTCTCACATTGGAAAGAGCAAAGAATTATAATGTTTTGGTAAAGGAATGGAATAATGAAGTTATTTTTCTTCATAAGATAGTTGAAGGCCCAACAGATAAGAGCTATGGCATTCACGTTGCATCTCTTGCAGGTTTACCTAAAGAGGTCATAGAAAGGGCAAAGGATATACTTGTTAATTTAGAGAACGAGACAATCTCCGAAGAAGGCCTTCCCAAGTTCGCAAAAGAATCTCCTCAGCTTACGTTTTTTGCCACAGTAAACCATCCCGTTGTGGATGAAATAAAAAACTTAGATACGGAAAACATGACACCGCTTCAGGCGCTTAAGAAACTTGATGAGTTGAAGAAGAAAGTTGGAGAAGATAAATAACATTCGAAATCAGCTGACTTGGCGAGCCGCAAGGCGGCGAGACAAGGTCAACTGGATTGAGTTGTTAGATTGCTTTAAATACGAATACAATTACACATTTATTGAACTGTAAATGAATCTCTAATTTGCCTAAATTGTTCCTCAGCAATATCATAATAATCCCAAAATGCAGCAGTCTCTAATCGGTAAATTCGTGTACCTCTAGGACATAGTTTCTTTAAGTAAAAAATGATTTTCCTCCTCATATCTTCGTTTGAGATAGTGGTCCTGAAATCTAATAGTCCTATCAATTTTCCATCTTTTTCTAGGACTTTAACATCAAATAAGTTGAACTTACCGTTGATTCTATGAATATCCTTTCTTACCAGAGATACGGTTTCAGTTAAATATTTCTCTAAATCAGATTTATCTCGTATGTTAAGTCCTTCATCTATATCCACTGTGGCAAAAGCGAATAAGTTCCTATTCATTAAAAAGATAATAGGGTTTGTCCCATACGTGTTAAGTTAAGCTAATAAGTTTTCTCGCCGATGTGGTTGACATCGGTGTTTTTTTGTGCCATTATACCGATAGCCGTAATAATGCTATCGGCATAGAAAGGAGACAGTTATGACGAAGGAGAACAGAAGGA